>NZ_JAEMUC010000063.1:0-2614 GCF_018342455.1 Neochlamydia sp. AcF95
CATGATTCATCTTTAGACGAACAAGAAAGTATTAAAGGAAAATTATCAAAAGTTGAAATTTTGCTTAGCAAGGCTTGTAAAGGAAAAACTTTAGATTTCTCTATAAATAAGAAGCAATTCGAGGACAATCGCGGAAAATTAAAAAAATTTAGAAGGGAAATAGAAGAGAAAATTCAAGCTCTCGGCTCAGATCCTTCTCCTGAGAAAGTCCAAGAAATCTACCATGAGATTGCCTTGTGGATAAAAACTTTCTTTAAACATCTTGTAGGTCAAGCTCAAGAGGTTTTAGGATCCTCGCCTTGTGAATATGCAATGATAGGCTTTGGCTCACTAGCTAGAGAAGAGATGACACCTTACTCAGATTTAGAGTTTGGCATTCTTATGCAAGAAGACACTTTTGGAAACAGAAATTATTTTAGACATCTAACAACTCTTCTTCACTTAAAAGTGATTAACCTAGGCGAAACTATCCTACCTGCTTTAAATATTCCCTGCATAAAAGAGGTTGATTTTTTCGATAGTGTTACGCCAAGAGGGTTTGCCTTTGATGGTGAAGGAGCAGAAGGAAAAGGCTGTAAAACTCCTTTTGGCGATCGCCAAACATTTGAACTTATCCAAACTCCTGAGAAAATGGCGCAATATATTGGCAAAGATGAAAAAGGCCAGTGGTGGCATAAAAAAGAGCGTCATCTTCCCATGGAGCTTTTAACCTTTACTTTTTTGATAGACAATTGTGAGTTAATTAGGCAGTATCAACAAAAAATTGAAATATTACTTGATTCCATTTATCAAGAAGGCCTTACTCTTCGCCACTATTTAGCCAAACAACATTTATTTCAAGAAGATAAGATAAATTTTAACCCAGGAATACACGGACTTAGCAATCAGGGTATGCTATTTAAAGTAAAGAATGATTTTTATCGTTTTCCACATCTTGCCTTTGACAGGCTATCTCTTCTCCAAAAGGAAGCACCCTCCGATACGTTTTCAAGGATTGAAGAGTTAAACAAACAAGGCATTCTAACAAATGAAGCAGCTGAAAAGTTAAAAGATTGGATAAGCATAGCATTATTTATGCGTCTTGAGACCTATTCCCACTATCGAGCACAACAAGAGATGATGAATCCGCTGATCAAGCCCTTTGGCTTCGATGATCCAGGCTTTATTAAAAAGCAGTTTGCTTTAGATCAAAAAGCGTTGGAAAAGATAAAAAAAATTTACCGTATCTTTATTCCTTTCTATCAAGCCATTCAAGATTTTTTAGCAGGCAATGAAGAGACACTCCAATCTTCAAAATTAAATGATGATTCATATCAAACTCAAGGAAATATAGCTTTAAGGCTTTATCAACTAGATGAGGCAAAAAAATGGTATCGCTTAGCAAAAAAAGCAGGTTTAGGAAATTCTACCATATTTAATATTCTTGGGATCATTTATGCTAAAGAAGGAAATCTAAATAAGGCAGCTAAATACATCCAACAAGCCCTTACAATTCCTCAAAATCCCGATATTGTAGCAATCTCTTATGCTAACTTAGGTCTCATTTATAAAGACCAAGGTTACTTAGAACAGGCAGTTGAACATGCTAAGAAAGCTCTTGTCATTCACCTTACGCTTTTTGGTGAAAATCATCCCGCTATAGCAACCTCTTACAATAACTTAGGTCAAATTTATCAAGATCATGGCAATTTAGAACAGGCGGCTGAATATACTAAGAAAGCCCTCGATATTCGCCTTAAGCTTTTAGGTGAAAATCATCCTCCTGTAGCCACCTCTTACAATAACTTAGGCCAAATTTATCAAGGACAAGGTAATTTAGAACAGGCGGTTGAATGTACTAAGAAAGCTCTTGCCATTAACCTTAAGCTTTTTGGTGAAAATCATCCTACTGTAGCCACCTCTTACAATAATTTAGGCCTCATTTATCAAGATCATGGCAATTTAGAACAGGCGGTTGAATATACTAAGAAAGCTCTTGCCATTGATCTTAAGCTTTTTGGTGAAAATCATCCTACTGTGGTAATCTCTTATGGTAACTTAGGCCAAATCTACAAAGAGCAAGGTAATTTAGAACAGGCGGCTGAATATGCTAAGAAAGCTCTTGCCATTCACCTTAAGCTTTTTGGTGAAAATCATCCTATGGTAGCAACCACTTACAGTAATTTAGGCCAAATCTACCAAGAGCAAGGTAATTTAGGACAGGCGATAGAATATACTAAGAAAGCTCTTGCCATTAACCTTAAGCTTTTTGGTGAAAATCATCCTACTGTGGCAAGAGATCACAATAATTTAGGTCAAATTTACCAAGGGCAAGGTGATTTAGGACAGGCGATAGAATATACTAAGAAAGCTCTTGCCATTGCCCTTAAGATTTCTGGAGAAAATCATCCCACTGTAGCGACCTCTTACAATAATTTAGGCCAAATTTATCAAGATCATGGTAATGTAGAACAGGCGGTTGAATATGCTAAGAAAGCTCTTGCCATTAAATTCGAGCTTTTTGGTGAAAATCATCCCACTATAGCAACCTCTTATGGTAACTTAGGCCAAATCTACAAACGGCAAGGTAATTTAGAACAGGCAGTTGAATATGCTAAGAAAGCTCTTGCCAGTG
>NZ_JAEMUC010000064.1:0-40049 GCF_018342455.1 Neochlamydia sp. AcF95
GTATTAGCTTATTCTCTGCTGCAAAGGCACTAACCATGTGAATTGCTTTTCCTTCACGAGCTGCATCACACGAACCTCTTAATGTTTTGCCATCTATAGCAATCACTCCTTTAATGGCTCCAGCAATATTTTGGGTCCATTGTACAAAACATCTTTCAAAATTCGATGCAGATACATAGCGAAAAAATCTTCCTAAAGTATCATGCGATGGCACACCTGCTAAGCAGATTCCATGCTCTTGCAGCCAAGGTAAATTGCAAGATGCCCATAAATGGATTGTTGCCCAATCATCTGCACCGCATAAAACTGCCAAAATGCTAATTGTAACAATATCAAACAAACTATAGATTTGGTTTCTTTGCTTCCTTGGATCTTCCAGATCCTTAAATACAGCAAAAATACTATTGGGTTTATGAGTATTCATTCATTCCTCCTTTTTAAGGAAAAGAATGATAATTATACCCCTTGCTTTGTCAACTTAAATCTTCATGCAATTTCCCTGCACATTCCGCAGGTTGTAACAATCCCAAGATATTATTTTTTAGTATTAAGGAATAGAATTTAAATTAAAGAATTAATTTTTTTAACGAGTTAGCAATCAAGGAATTAAATTCAAAGAGGGGAACGTGGGCCCCCAGTTTTTTTAGAAAAGCCTATTTGTGTTCCTCCCTAAGCAAAGAAAGCGAAAACATGGAAGATGAAAAAGTATTGTAGCAAGGACTTTACCTCCGTAGGACTGTTTTTACACTATGCAATGAAATTGAGATAAGGGAATATGATAAATTAATTAATCCATCATAATCTAAAAGCTATTATGACTATAGGAGGATTGATTAACTATTTAATGAGTAGGAGTTTATGTTTTGACTCAAGCCTCATTTCAGAAATTATAGGTTAATGGAAATTAACCAGCGGAATGTGGGTTAAATCACGAAAGTTTAAATATTAAAGGATGAAATCTGATTGATTGAGTCAAAAGTGAAACCTATTACTTTAAAATTAAAACTTACATGAAATATTATTAACAATTATTTTATTTGGATTGGCGACTAGCTTTAATTATATCAATTTGTTAAATTGGTGAATCTTTGATGAAGGTAATTTTACCATTCAGCAACTTCTAACTGCTTAGTATAATTTGAACTAAACTTGTTAACGGAGGTCTTTATGAAAAAACTAAATTTTGCCCTTACAATTTTAGGAGCTATTTGCTTGACATCTCTATCAGCAAGTGCCTTATGTGCTGCTACTCCAGGAGAAAAGCTAGATAATACTCTAGATAAAATCCAAGATAAATATGAAAATATCAAGGAAAACGTAAGAGATAAATCCAAAGATTTTGGCGATAAAGTCCAAGATAAATACGAAGATATTAAAGATAAAACTAGAGACACTGCCGAAAAAATAAGAGATAAATCCAAAGATTTTGGCGATAAAGCCCAAGATAAATATGAAGATATTAAAGATAAAACTAGAGACACTGCCGAAAAAATAAGAGATAAATCCAAAGATTTTGGTGATAAAGCTCAAGATAAATATGAAGATATTAAAGATAAAAATAAAGGCACCGTCGAAAAAATAAAAGATAAAGCTAAAGATATCGGTGATAAGATCCAAGATAAATATGAAGATATCAAGGATAAAGTCAGTGATAAAACCAGAAAAATTGCTGATAAAGTCAAAGATAAAGTGAATAAGGGCGCAAGAAATGCTAAGAAAGAATCTCATCGAGCAAAAAAGCACTTGAAAAAAGCTGAAAAGAGAGCAGCTAAAGCTGAGAAAAAAGCTAGAAGAAGAATGAAAAAGTAAGTGTCTTTTCTAAGTGGCAGGCTTTTAGATCTAAAAGCCTGCCAAAAATTTCTTCCCTTTAAAAATTAAAATTTTATCATCTTAAGCGTTATTCTCCCTTGTAGATGCTATTCATACGATCTACCATCCTATTAAAAGTTAAGCGAATAATTCTACGCTTTAAAAAACTTACTCTGTATACCCATCTCTCGGAAAGATATCTCTCTGCTTAATAAGAGAGATTTTATAAAGTAGGTGACTATATAAGGAGTAACTTACAAGTGTCTTCTAACTAACCTATAAGTCAGAGATGAAAAAAAATATAGTCCTTTCTAAATAAAATATTATAAGAAGAAAACTTCGAATAAATAATTTAATAAGGGTTTTAGACTAGTTCTATGGAAGTGTAATCAAAAAAGTAGAATAAGCAAGCACTATAAAGAAGACATTGGAGCAAAGATTTTTACGGCTTCTCCCAACAGATCTAATGAATGGCTTTTCCAAAAAGATAACCAAAAATAATAAAATAGATAATTCCTGTAGAAAATATTAGCTGTTGGCTATATGATCTATTTCTTAGTGTATAGCCTATAATAGGTAAAGCTTGCAGAGCATGAAGGCCAAAAAAATGTGAGGATATTAGATAACCTCGAGAAGTATAATCTGCCAAGGGTAAGCCCCATCCGCTTAGTACTTGCCCTTGCCTCAAATACATATCCTGGAAAGCGATAAAACCGCCTTCTAAACAGCTTAAAAGAAATATCATTAAACCTAAGCGAATCCCCCATAAATAAGCTGGGGAACAAAGGGTAGTGGGGCGAAAAAACAAATATAAAATATAACTCGCAATAAGGGTATTAGCTACAATTAATAGATGAGAAAATAGGTATAGGCACATACCATAACAGATAGCAAGTGTTAAGGGTTGCTCTATGCTAAAATGATAAATTTTTCCTTGTATACTCTGCAGAACAATTACAAGCATTTCCATAAATATAAGCAGGGCTGTTAGCCGGCTTATAGCTGAAAGCATTTTTATAGAAATCTTCAAGTATACTAAAATCCATCCTACCGTCAAAAGATAAAGTCCGAAAGAAAAAGCAAACTTAATAGGCTTTATCCAAGGGATGGTCTCAGATGCAACTGGGGAACCTAAGGGGATTAAGCTTAACAAGAAAATTGCTAAAGCAAAATTAAGGATTGCTAGATAGAAAAGTAGGGGATTGCGCTTTTTGCTTTCTCCTATAAAATATGGCATAGTGTGGGCGAAAGATCTCATGTTCTCTCCAAAGATATCCTAAACTTGTCATAAGAGAAATTTATTTAAAAGAAAATATTTTTATAAAGATGCTCATCAAAAAGCCTTTGAAAATAAATATTTTAATCTTCGTAATCCTCTTAATTCCTGGAAATTGCATACTGAAAAGTGAAGAAGAAACTTAAGTAGATGTTAAGAGCTTAGACAAACGAGGAGAACATAAGAAATCTACATACTATTCTTCTTCTTAAATTTATAAATAGATAAAAGAGAAATTCTTAGCTGGAAGTTTAATGCTATAACCATTAAAGAAAGATTATGGGATGCTAAAAAAGAGGGGAGAAGCATTGCGACAAATCTAGCATTTTTTTCTTCCCTTATTATTTGGAAAGAAGGGCGCAGACTACTGTTCTTTACCCTACAAATTATCCTGCTTAAAGAACGTGTGAAGATTAAATGAGTGCATTAAAAAATCTAATCATGAGAGGTGAGTTGTATGTAAGTTAGCTGCCTATATTCATCAAAAGATAGAGGAGTGCAATATCTGCATCAAAACTTTATCAGCAAGGCAAAGACTGTAAGTTTTCTGGCAAAAATGGTACATGTAGTTTGTAGGCAGCTTATAATTTCTTTTATCTAAAATTTTTTGCATCTCGGACTGCTTATCCTTTTATTATCATTAAAACTCAAAGTAGCCTTTAGTTTTTTTATAACTAATTCTGGAAACGGCCTATATAAATTTATAGAAAGAATATTATTTCATTTCTCTCAATATAGTCCTCGCTACCATGCCGCACAGTAGGAGCAAGTAATTAATTGCTAAGGGCTTATTTGCTAGTTACTTAGAAGATTTTTCAGAAAGTGCCAAATTTTCATCAGAAGCATAAGGATAAATTGTCTCCATTGCTTTCTCAGCTTGTTCTAGCACTGACCACTTGTAAAGGGAAGAAGCTTTATAATGTTTAAGATGTTTATTTTTGCTAAGAACTTCTTGTTTATTAAGGTAATCTGAGATTTTAGACTGAATATCCCGGGCTAAGCTATTAGTTAATAAATTTTTTTCCTCTAAAGTTCTAAGTTCTGAAATCCCTAAAGAGGTGGCTTTTTGTTTTACCATCTCTTCTTCAAGAGAAGGAGCAACAATTTTATAGAAAACTTCTCCTTTTAATATGTCAACTCCCATTTTTGCCCTCTAACTGTTTTTATTAATTAATTATTAAGCACCATCAATTAGACATAATTTAAACCTACTTTAAATGCAATAAGTATCATTGCTGCTTGTTCTTTAAATATCATACCACCTTTGAGTCAGTTAAATTGTACAAGCAACAATTTTAGATGAGTTAGTAATAGAGCCTGATGCGTATCACTTTAAAAAGCATTTGTTTAGAAAACATTAACCCGACTCAGCATATCAGACAAGAATACAGGAAATTTATGAGACTTTGGAACATAAAAGAAGATATGTTGCTTTATGGGCTACTAGCTATTTAAACAGCATTACTAGCCAAATTGATCCGGCCCAAGAGGAAACTATGCAACAGTTAGCCGAAGTCATAAAAAAAGAAAATTAAGACGCTACAATTGACTTTTCATGTCGATAATCTAGGGCAAATAAAAGGGCAAATTTGCTTAGATTATTTTAATAGGGATGCTCTTATTTTTTATTTATAATAGCTTTAAGCATCATTTCTATTACTCTGGCGTATTAACGAAAAGAAAAAAGGCCTTTCATTATAAGGAAATTTTCATTAATGTAACGTCTGATAATATATGTTATGTTGTATAATTGGCTGGAGATCAGGAGTTTTTATCTTTTTAAAATCAGTTCTAAGAGCTTTCTCTTTCATGCCCATGATTTAAGATTAGTAGCAGCAGTCTTTTTTGCACTAAGTTTGATTGATATGTCCTTGAGAGCTGCCATTTCGACTAAGATTATCTAATCGTTTCCGCCATGCAGCAAGCTGTGCCGGTAGCTTTTCTTTTAATTCATCGTAGGTAAGCTTTAGTTTATACTCCGAGAAGTAAGTTATCCTTTTCTCAGAAATTTGAAACTGCTGGCCCTTAAGTGAGAAGCTATCATCGACAAAGAAGCAAATCTCAGCGCTTAAAGGAAATGCTTCCATACCCATTTTTAACAAAGCATTTTTATCGACTTTCCTTAGCATATCTGCAGCAGATACTTTATCATAAATCTTCTTTTCTTCAGAAATTTGGATAAGACTTTCCAAGGCTTCTCGAAGAAGTTCGCCTCCTTGCTCTACCACTTTCGTTAGAACGTAGCCAGCTGAGCGCATGGCAGCAAGATTGCTCTTCTTGAGGAGCTGGATGAGGACATCTAGGGCTTCTTTTGGAAGATCGTCTCCTTGCTCTGCCATTGTTTTTAAAGCATAGGCAGCAGAACTTATGGTAGCAAGGTTGCGTCTTTTGAGAGCTTGGATAAGGGCATCTACCACTGCTTTTCTAGCTTGTCTGCTTCCTTGCCTTATCACTATTCTTAGAACAGAGTCAGCATGATTTTTGGCATCATGATTGCCATCCTTGAGGCCTTGAATAAGAGCATCTATTTCTTGATTAGTAATCCCGTCCCCTTGCTGTTCCGTTGCTCTTAGTCCATAGACAACATACTCACTAGCAAGAGAATTAACCCTCTTCAGGCATTGGAGCATAGCCTTAGGAAGCTTGTCTCTTTGCTGGTCCATTATATTCAAAGTATGTGCGGCATATTTTTTGGCAATATAATCGCCCTCTTGGAGGGCTTGAAAAAGAGCATTTGCAGCTTCCTTAGAAAGCTCTCCTCCTTGCAGTACAACTGCTCCTAAAGCATCGCAAGCAGAAGACAATGTACTAAAATTGCCCTCTTTAAGAATTGGGATGAGAGCATCTATGGTTTTTTATTATGTAAATTATCTTTTTAGAATAGGCAAAAAATTGATGCTTGTAATTTCTTTCAAGTAAATCATAAGTCCTGAACCATCTAAAGAGAAATAATTATTCCATTTTAGCTGGTGAGCGTCAAATTTTTGATTAATTTCTCTTTTTGCGGCTTCTGTGTGCTCTTCTATATTCCTTAAAAAATGTTCTGTAATAAGTTGAAATAAGTCTCTTTTCTCCTGATTAGAAAAAGCTTGAGCGTCATCTTGTAAATTGACTTCAAAAGTTTGATCTAATTCTAATTTTAATTTACCTAATATATGAGCGATGCGCCTTAGTTGTTCCTCAGCATTTTCGAAGAAATTATTGACCCACTCTTCAATTGCTTTTTCCTTTAACCTTTCTACAATTTTTTTTAGAAAAATTTTCCATGCTAGCTGTCCTCTTTTGGTTATTAATAAAGATAAGCACTCTTCAGCCAAGACAAGATCCAATCCAGCCAAAGAAGAAAAATCAATACTTTTTTTAGACGCTATTCTTAAGGAGCAGAGTCTTTCGGCATACCTTTCTAATGTGCTATCTTGGGCTACATGATCACTCCATTGTCGAAAAATTGAAAAGAAATGCTCTGTTTTTGCAGCTAGAAAGCGCTGCAGTTCTGCTTGGAAAACTTGGATTGTTGCCAAGGATTTTTCCTTTAAATCGCGTTGCCTTTTTAGCAAATTGATAAGGACAGTATCTGTTAAATCCTCTCCTTGTTGGCTGATCAACTCTTTAATTTCTAGGCATTCTTTATTTACAATTATTTGGGAAGACCCTGGCTGTCCTTGCCTACCCGCCCGACCAATTGCTTGGTCTTCGACTCTTTGTGAATCTGGATAAAATGTTAGCAGAACATGCAAGCCCCCATTTTGTAAACTTTCTTGACTAAGTACAATATCTGTTCCCCTACCTGCTGTATTTGTGGCAATCGTGACCATGCGAGACTCCCCTGCCCGATTTAAAATCACATGTTCGAGTTCTTCTTGTACTTCATTTAGAATTTGAACGTTTATTTTTTCTTTTGAGAGGCGTGTAGCTAGTTCTTTTGTCTCCTTAATTGTAGCACATAAGACCAAACAAGGGCGTCCTATCTGGATGCATTGCTTAACGTTTTGTAAGATGGTTGAATGATATTTTTCAGTTGTTGGAACAAACAGAATAGGAAAATCTTGTCTTTGTAAGGGACGATGTGGGGGTACATCAAAACTCTCAATGTGATAGATCTCTCTAGTTTGAAATCTTTCTGCTGTACCTGTCAAGGCCGTAATTGTATGGTAAAATTTGTAAAAAACAGCATGAGATAAGGAAAGAGGAGACAAAGTTTCTTTTTCGACGAGAATGTCGTGTTTAACCTCTAAAAATTCATGAATTCCATTTGCCCAGCGGCTATTTTCTGATACTCGCCCAGTGTCAAGGTTAACAATTTGAATGGTTCGTTTCGCGTGCCCTTGAGGAGTCTTTTTTACTTTGATGATATATTCCTTATCCAAGCTCAATTCAAATAAGACATGATGAGCTGACCTGAGCCAAGTTTGGAGCTGATCATCTTGGAGCTGGTTAACCATTTTTTGTTGTTCTAGATTTAATGTATGATTTAAAAAGGATTTCAATAAAATAAGCGCTTGGTTTTGATTCTCTTTCACTATTTCCTTATGCTCACGTACAAAAAGTAAGATTGGAGCATAAATCCATTCATAAGAATTAGTGGTTGGACAACCCAACCTTGCCCCATTTTGAGCATTATCAACTAGAAGATTATCCGACTCATCAACCATTACAACATCAAAATTGCGGTGAATATAGGGAATTTTTAACCGTTGTTGATAGAGTTTTGATCCCCAAAGCATATCTTCCATCCAAGCAAATTCAAAATCAAATGCTGGCCCATAAAGGATCTGTGCTTCAAAGTCTTCAGGCCTTTTTCGATCACGGCAAATGTGACTTATGGTAATCCCACATTTTTTAAAAAAGGTGGCAAATTTATCGTGATCGCGAATTGCAAGGTAACGAGCAGAGGTAATAACGTCAATAGCGCGACACTCCATAGCCATGACGAAAGCCCAAAGAGCAATAATTGTTGATTTGCCCTCTCCTGTTTTAACTTGTCCCTGTCGGCTTTTTCCATCAAGCAGAAGAGCCAAAAGCGCAAGTATTTGCGTGCTAAAAGGATAAATACCAAACTCTAGCCAGATGGCGACACGACCGATAGCAATCAAGTTAAGACGATTCTCTTCATTAATGGAAGCTGTTTTGGCTAAGTTGCGGATTGAGTGGGCTTGCTTCAAGAGTTCATGAAATTCCAGCTGTTTATAGTGGGTACATAATTTTTCAATGGTTTGATACTGAAGAAAAATAAGGTGTAGTTCTCTATCATGCAAAGGCTGCGTTATTGTAGGATCTCGCTTAAATCTTGTTAAACGCTGCGAAATAGAATCTTGAAAAAAGGTCTCATCGGAAGATGTTGGCTTAAGTTGATCTTTAGAAAGCGTAACTAAAAAATTCCACTCAAGGTGCTGATTTTTCCATTGGTCTATTAAGGCATAAAAATTATCATTTTTTCTTATTTTCAATAAGAATTTTAAGTTTTTCATGGCCTGGCTCAAGGTCCATTCAGTTGTTTGATTTAAGGAAGTTAAATAATCATCCAATAATTCTTCCCCTACCTTGTTTTTTAGGCTTAGGCATAAACTCAAAAATTCCTTAACATCTACCTCAGAGGAATGCTCAAACACCATTAATCGTTCTGGAGAATGTAGAGAAAAAATAGTCTTATACAGTTTAAGTTTCTCAAATTCATCAAATTTAATGTTATAGGTAATGTTAAGGGAGTAAAAAAGACATGCGTAAGTTTCGCTTTCCCATTTTTGATGAGTTGAAAGATGAGATAAAAACTCGTCAATCAATTTTGGCAAAGCATAATAGGTTTGACAGTCATAGATTTGGGTGTAAGCTTGTAGAATTAGAGAAGATTCTGGGATGTTAAGTGAATTGGAGAGCTGGCTTTTTTGTTTTCTATGGATTAAACTAGGCAGCTTATCTGCATGAAATTGATCGACCAAAGAAATAAGGGTTTTGATGGAATGATAGGCTTTTTTTTTATTGTCGATCTGATGCAGAAATTCACCTAAAAATCCTTTTTGGGCAATTTCAAGAACTTTATTCCATGTGGGTTGAGTTTGAAATTTTGCGTTTGAAAGGAGGCAAACAAAGAATTTTTCCCGTTGTTTAAGAAACAATTCATTTGGTTCATGACTTACCCGAATAGCACCTAAGGCAACAGAGATGATATCTATTTCGTTTCCTTTTATTTGATACAAATATTGCTCAAAAATTTCTTTTAAAGGACTTGTCAATTGCTGAAAAGTAGATCTTTCAGTACCAGAAAGCCATTGCACAGGATCAATTTCAATAGAATTCATTTTTTCCTTCTTATCATCATTTTTTCATTGAGAGAACAATATTTAAACTGTAAGGGTTACGATTTTTTTTATTTTTATTTAAGTGAACATCCCTTGTGACTTACCTAAAATGGAACACTCGACTCCGCATACTTATCTTAGCAAAGAGTAGAGCTCATTTTAATTTTTACCTAGCAGCCATTTTAAAATTATTCGAGAGCTTCTCAATTTAATCAGAATTTCTACTAAATTTTTCAAGGAATTGCTTTACTTTTGGGTTAATAACCTCTTCATGAGCTACTATCAAAGGAGTAACTCCATTTAAATCCTCTTCATGGACATTAGCTTCTTGCTTTAATAGGAGACGAATAATTTCTAAATTCTCAGTATATACTGCATAGTGAAGAGCTGTCCTACCCAAAGCATCTTTCTGATTGACTGGAAAATGTCGTAGCGTCAATTGAATAGCTAAAGAGTTATTTGCGAGAACAGCTGTATAAAGAGGGGTACTGTTTTGAGGAGCTTGGGTAATAATTAAAAGAAGACGGTCTATACATTCCTTTATATCAATTGTTGCAAGTTCTAGTGGAGAACATGAGTTAAAGCTAGTTTTGAGTTTAGGATCGGCGCCACAAATTATTAGCAATTCAACAATTTCTTTAAACCCTTTTTCAGCGGCAATGTGCAAAGGTGTCATTCCCAGTGAATCTTGGATATCAAAATCAGCTCCTTGGTCAATCAATAGCATCACATGAGTCAAATTACCAGCTCGTGTTGCTAGATGCATTAATGTCTCCCCTTTACTATTTTGATAGTCCAAAGAAGGGTTAGTGAAGTCGAGCATCAATTTAAATTGTTCAGGCGATGAATTAGCAGCAGCTAGCTCAAGAGGAATTTGACCTGTATCATTGCAAAGTTTCCAGTCAGCTCCTTGCTTGAGAAAAAACTCGGTAACATGCAGAGCACCGAATTGACAAGCATAGTGTAGACCTGTCAATCCATGATCAAGCCTTGAAGAAATGGGAATACCCATTGTATACAAAATTTTCACGGGATCAATGTAGTCCTTTGCAATTGCCAAGCAAATAGCTGGTAACAGCTGGCCAAGGTCGTTTATTAGCAGATATTCTTGGAAGAGGGTAATCAATCTTTGAGTATTACCCGCGCTATTTACGATAAGGCTTTGCAAAATATCTACACCCTCAGAAGTTTTTTTATGGGGGTTCGCTCCATGTTCAAGAAGCCATTTGACTGCTTCTACTGTTCCTTGTTTGGCTGCCAAAAGAAGGGGTGTAGTTTCTTTAAGGGAGTGCTGTCCGTTTTCTGTATCTAAAACAGGAGTTTCAACTGAAATACCTTGAGAGAGCAAAAATTTCATAGCTTTGATCTTCCCTGCTAAAGCAGCAGCATGAATGGGCTGTAAACCTTGATCATCGTAAGTAGAAATCGATAATCCTTGCTCGGCAAGAAAACGTAAAATGTAAATTTTATTGCGAGTCGCAGCAATATGTCCAATAAACTGATCCTCATAGCTCATGCGATTGAATTGTGCCCCACGAAATAAAAGAAAAAGAGTAATTTCTTCATTTTTAGATAAGAGCGAGGCCGAGAGAGGAGTCAAATAACTCGTCCCTTTTTTATCACTAAGACTTACTCTATGATTGACATTTGCTCTAAATTTAATTAAGAGGCGAATAATAGGATAATTGCCTTTTAGGCAAGCAAAAATCAAAGGTGTGATGCCAGAAGCGTTACAGGATTCAATATTAGCGCCTCCTTTCAATAGTTCTTTAACTTGCTCGCGTTTATTTTCTTTAATGGCATAAAAAAGAGGGGTAAGCTCTTGATGATCTACAGGATCTACTTTAGAAGGGCCGAGCTTTTTGATGAGATTTTTCAGGAGCTCTATATTATCTGCGACAGCTGCAAAATGCAAAGGCGTTTGTCCTTGATGATTGGTTGTATCCAAAGAAAACGCATCGAATTGAGTCGGATTTAAAGAAGTATTTTTGATCATCAAATGCGCATATGAATTGCCCTCAAAATCTATTAAATGAGGATTAAATTCTCTAATTTTAGTAAGGGCTGTAATTAAACGATTGAGTTGTTTAGTTTCAGAATGAACGCAAGATTTTAAAATGAGATGTAAAAGCGTACCTCGCAAATTGAACCCCTTTAAATTTATTGTAAAATAGGTATTAATTGGCCATTGAGGTAATACTTCTATAATAGAAGCAAGATCTTGCTTAGAGACGGCATCATACAGCTTTTGGATCAATCTTTGATAATTTTCTCTTTCTGGATTAATTCCTAGCTTAGCTTTCACAGCATAATGATTGTTTGTGAAAGAAAGACTAGAGAGCTTAGTTTTATTTTCTTCATCAATTAAAAATCCATGTTTAATCAGAATTTCAGCGCAATGTTCTTGGCCTTCTCGACAAGCAATATGTAGGGCGTTATCACCCATTATTTTTTCTTGCTTAGCATTTGGATTTATAGTCAAAATGATCTCTAACATTTCTGCTTGACCCTCTTTGGCAGCGAGTAATAAGGGTGTCCAACTCTCATGATTGTGGCAAGCGTAAGAAGCTCCCCTTTCCATTAATCTCAAAAAAGCTCCCATGTCCTTGGCTTTAATGGCAAGCAAAAGGGCTGTATCACCTGTAAGATAGCTTGGCTCATTCAAGTCAGCTCCTGCTTTGACAAGTGTATCTAATATCTCTTCTTCTGCGAAAGAAGCAGCATAAAAAATGACATCTGGGGTAATGGGGTTGCGATGATTTTCATCTAACAAAAATGCAACGTTTTCTTCCCTTTTGCTTTGAACAGCATAAAAGATAGGATAACGATCTTGGCCATCTTTGACATTTAATTGTGCTCCACAACCATATAAATAACCTAAGACTTTGCTTGAAGTGCTTCGAGCAGCAAGATGAACAGGGAAAAAATTTTTTCCATTTTCAATTGAATGGTTAACAAGATGAGAAGCACCAAATTTTTCCACAAATAAACGAATGAGATCTAAGTCACCTCTTTCTAAAACACTGTAAAATAAATGTCTTCCTTGATAATGATTGATTAAAGGTAAGCCTCTTTTCTTTATTTGTCCAACCAAGAAACTAAAAACTCGCTTACTTCCATTCTCGCCTGCAAGATAGGGAAGAGTTTTACCTCCTTCCGCTGCTAAAGGTTGGAGAGGGTCTTTCGTTTGTTGGTAACGCTTTCTGAATAAATAAATTCCATCAGATTGAGCAAGATAATGTTCAATTTTCCATCCCTTAGTACCTCTTATAGTGTCTAAACTTACTCCTTGAGGAATTAAGAGATTGGAAATAGCAACATGATTACCAGCTTTAGCAGCCGATAATAACAAATCCTGCAGTTCAATTTGTGTGAAATGGGCGTTTTTAAAAATTGAGTCAATAAAAGAAGAACCTCCCTTGTAACCTGTTTGCAGCAAAAGTTTAAAAAGGCGTTGAGGAGTAATTTCAGCACCACGTTTTAATAAAACTTCAAGAAATGGATAAAACTTACCTCTAATGGCCAATTCGATGGGGGATTCTTTGAGTTTATTTTTGGCACCTAAATCCCTCACGTCTTTAATTAAATTTAGGATATTCATTGCCACTGGAAGATGAGCATAGCGGAGAGCCATAAGGAGTGGGGTATCTCGTATGGCATTTTTATAGTCTAGATAGCCAGGAAGCTGGCTTAAAAGTTGATTAATCTCTAGCGAATTCTTTTTGATGGCTATCTCAATGGTAAAAGGAGTTAAGCTTGAGTGAGGAGTCAAAAGTTGGCATAGCTGTAAATTATCATGCTTGAGAGCATAATCCAATGCTGTTTTTCCATTTTTTGCCCTTTTTTTCGGATCAGCACCTTTTTTTAGAAGATAATCGACTAAGGGATATAAGCCTCCTGCACAAGCAATCATAAGAGGAGTAATGCCTTCATTGGTCTCTGCATTAATTATTTTCACAGCTTTTTCTGACTGCTCTAATAGGATTTTTATAGATTTTAAATCACCTTGATGAGCAATGCAATGTAGTACTGTATAGCCATCATTTAGCGTGGCATCGCCCCATGCTCCTCGATGTATTAACCATTGAATTATTTTGAATTGTTTGTGCTGAATAGCGACGATTAAAGGGGTTGCTCCTTGATTACTCCCAGTATTTATGGTCTGCGGATATTTCTCTGTTAAAACTTCCAACTGATTTAAATGCCCATGCATGGCAGCATAATGGACGGGAAGATAGTTTTTATTGTCGCCTACAAGAGGAGATAAGCCTTTCTTTAGCAGAGCAACGGTGAAAGCGGGATTTCTTGCACTTGCACTATGATGTAGCAAAGAACGACCCTCACGGTCTTGCATGCCATCTAATGCAACATTTTGAATCAGGTCAACAAAATTTTCTTCGTTGTCTTGAGTGATCGCTTGCAAAAGTTTTCGCATTATTTTACTAGAGGAAGAAATGAAGAAAGAAAAATTTTTGTCATTTTTTCCAAAATCCAATAGCATACTATCGAAACCAAGTTTAAAAATTATCCCTTTAGGCTCATTTGGATGATGACTTTCAACTACTAAACACTCTCCCGTTTTGGTATTTTGGAGTGCTCCCCCCATTTGTTCTAAAATTTGATGGCTCATCAAAGAAGGTTTAACTTTTAGTGAGGAGGTATTCATTCCACATCCTCCAACAATTCTTTCACCCGTTTCGATCTCTTTGGCAGATTGTTCGCTAGGTAAGATGAAACAGTCCAGATTAAGTTTCCCAATCGGTTCTAGTTTATTTTGGTTTTTAAATATACTAGGCAATACCTTAAAAAAACGCTGAATGATTATATCTGGATTATTGTTTATCTCATTTATCAGCTTGTAATTTTGCCCACTGTTTTCCAAAAGAGCTTGCTTACATTGATCAAATAAATTCTTGATGTTTTCTAAAATATCTATTTCGCTTGTGCATTGCTCGATATAAACTTCATATTTTGTTTCATTAGCTAGCATGTCTTGCTGCAGAAAAGGCGAAGCATTCCCATAAATTTCTTTTTGAAGGATTCTTTTAAAATCACTCTTCATTCGATCATTTTCAATAATGCTTGTCTGATGGGAGAGAAACCGGCCAATTAAGGTCTCATTTTGATTAATGAATGTTTGAAAAATTTTGAAAAAATTGATTTTTAATTCTTCCTCACGCGGCTCTAAAAGAGGAAGGGGGGGGAAGAGGGCTGGGCAACCGGCCGCTTTAACTTCTCCTTCTGATAAAAAAGGAATTTTACGATGTTTTTTCAAGGTCATAAAGTAATAAGAAAAGAAATTAATTACCCCTAGCATAGCAAAATATTTACGGCAAAATGGCATCTTCACCATGTGATTATGAATTTGCTGCTTCATGATTTCATAAACATGGATGAGCTTATCGTAAGCCGCAGGATAGCGGCCATTTATTTTACAATATTCTTCAAGTGCTTGCTGATAATCGGGGTGAGGTTCAATAGTATATTGAACCTCAAAGTCAGGCGTAAGGACAAATAACCCCTCTGACTGATAAATGCCTTTTTGTTTGGCAATAATTCGAAAGGAATTTGTGAATTTTGTATACTCTTCGAAAATGGGATTTTCCTTTAGATAGCTATCATCCCAAGCTTCATATATACGTCCACTAAGTTCTTTCTTTATTATTTCCCAATTGCTCTTCTCTAATCGTTTTAGTAGAGATCTCACTGAGGTGTAGGTTTGATCATCTTCGCCTAGTTGCGCTTCGGTATAGCTTTTAAGATTAATCAATTGCTGTAGCGTAGAGTTATTAAGGGGAATTGGAGCAGGTTTTTTTTGCCATTCGTGAATGAATGTTTCCTTAAAAACTCCTCCATTGAGATAGCCTTTCATAAAATAATCAAGCATGCTAAAAACCTGGCCCACAAGAGTATTTTCATAAACAGGATGGATAACTGGATACAAGTTGGCATCTGTATTGAAATGTAGGCTGAAGAAAGGGACAGTATGATGAACATAGATTCCATAAGCAAGCTCTTGAAGGATTTGTTTCAGTTCTTGACTGTTAAAGGGCACATCCTCTCCTTCAAAAGCCGGGATAAAGAAGGCGTGCTCCGTTGCAAATAGCGATTCAGGAGAATCGAAGAGCCCCTCAATTAACTCGACAGAGCAGCCAACACCTCCAATTTCACCCCTTGCCCCTCCTTTTGTAGGAGCTGGATGATCTTGGTGACAAGAGTTAAACGACTTTGCCAGCCCTGTTTTTTGTAAAGTTTCATGAAATTGAGCCTTTCCTGGTGTAGAGTCAGGTTTAAAGTTTTTATCAGGATCTTTTTTATAAGCAAACCTCCATTTATCTCTAAATTCAACCGGTGATTTATACCTAGGATGCTTATTATCTCGATATACATCTATATGAGAAGGCTCTCCGAACCGATTATGATGATCAATGTGGTAAAAAACTCCTGTTTTTTTATTATAGTATGCTCCTTTCCCATTGGCTGGATCTGGGCCTGAAGTTGTAAATTTTCCAGCTTTCACTTTTTCTTCAAATCTGTTGACGAGCTCTTCTTTTGTTAAATGTGATACAGGACTTGCATTCCCTGTTTTAATATGTCTATTTTGAAGGTGTTTGCTAAACCGACCAGCGCCTTCTAAATAGGGCAAGATAAGAAGTTCTCTATTTAGAGCATTAAAAACAAAGTCCCACCTTCTTTGGGAAATTTTTTCAATTCGTGTCATCAAGCTGTGGCCTTTAAGTTCTGGATCAAAGGCTGATCGAATTTTATTCTTTGGAATAACAGAAAAATCCTTTTCAGGATTTTGTATTACTCCAATCATTCCATAATTTGCTAATTTGAAAAGTTGGATATAGCATCCTTTTTCATCCTTAAAGGGAAAGGTAAGAGGAACCAAAGTACGAAGAAATTCTACTGCATTGTCTCTAGTCAATTTCTTTTCTTGAGTTAGGGTAGGAGTACTTGTCAAAGAATCTAAATGATTTAATGGATTTAGCGTCATATTCTCACTTTTTCCTAAGGTTAATTTTAGAAAATTATTTCTAGGTCGGGTCGTATTTCTCTAAGAGTGTTTTCTAAGAGAGGAGAAATATTTTGAGATGTTTTCATATAAAGGCGGGACAAATTTTTTAAATTTTGCACAAGCGCTAAAACTCCTGTTTCGGTCAACATATAGCAACCAGTGATATTAAGCTCCGTTAGATTTTCTAAAAAGCTAAGGTGCTTTAATCCTTTATCTGTTATTTTTTTGCATCCCCATAAAACAAGCCTTTCAAGACCAGAAAGGGTTTTAATAGAGGCAAGTGTTGTATCATTAATATTTTGACAATAAGTGAGGTCAAGGTCTGTAAGGTGTGTTAGTTGCTTAAAAGAGCAGAACCCCTCATCAGATACTTTGCTACAATTGCGCAAATTAAGAGTTTTTAAACTTCTTATGTGCGCAATTTCCTTTAAGCCCTCATCTGTTATAAGTAGGCATCCATGTAAGTTTAGAACTTCAAGTTGGGATAGAGATTTAAAATGGGACATAGTGAAATCGCCAATATCTTGACAATAAGAAAGATCTAATTCCTTAAGATTATGGAGCTGTGAGAGAGGCTGAGCACCCTCATCTGTGAGCTGATGACAACTTTTAAGGTTCAAATAAATAAGGGATGACAGAGTGCCAATAGTTTCTAAAGCGGCACTTGTAATATCACAGCGGCTTAAATTCAAACGTTCCAATTTTTTCAAAAATTTTAAATAGGAAATACCTTTATCAGTAATTGTCTCACAGTGTTCCAAAGAGAGTTCTTTAAGTGAATAAATAGTCCCAATAGTTTTAAGACCCTGATCCGAAATTTGCCCACATTCTTCTAAAAAAAGCCCTTCCAGGTGAGGAAGAGCGACGATTGTTTGTAATCCCTGATCATTGATATGCGTTCCCTTGAGGTTTAAAACTAATAAATTTTTTAGAGAAGCTAAATAAGATATTCCTTTATTAGTAATATTTGTACACCTTGCAAGGCATAGATAACTTAAAGACTGAAGTTTTTGTATCCATTTTAGTCCTTCATCTGTCAATCCTGGTTGATTCCCAAGAGATAAAAATTGCAGTTGCTTCAGGCCAGATAAAGTTTCAAGGTCATGATCTATCAAATATTCGCAATTGTTAAGGTCGAGCGATAAAAGTGTTTGAGAAGAAGAAAGGCATTTGGCAAAACGCTCATCGATTTGACAGTTATTAAGTTGCAGATAAGTTAAATGAGGAAGGGAGCCCAAAACAAGGATACCGTCCTCACTTAAGCTATAAGCCGGGTCTATTGATAAACTGGATAATTTGGGAAATTGAGCTAAAGAATTTAAACCTTCGTCAGAAATTTCGCATGAAAAATGGAGAGACTCAATTTGAGGGCAATATTTTGCTAGCAAAAATAGTTCTTGATCACCCCATGAATAACCATTAAAATTAAACTCTTTTATCCCCTTTTCCTTTAAAGTATTTAGATCGGCTGCCAGCGATAATTTTTTAGGCATTAGCATGTTTTTAAACTTTTCTTAATTTGCTTTGACATAATTGTAATGGCTCTATTTGTACGAAAATTTTTTATTAATTAAACAAATTTTAAGGTTTAATGCAATGCACATTTAAAAAATGCAAAGTTTCTCTAGCTTTTTCACTATTTTCTTCGGCTAAACTGTTTATGAGATTTTCACGGAAATGAGAATTGCTTTCCAAAAATTCGGTAGTATAGGTTATGACACTCATCCAGTAAACTCTCTTTTGCATCTCAATTATCCATTCTTCAACGAGGAGATTTTCAAACGATTGGGATTTATTCATCTTTGGAAAAGTGAGCCAACTATAGCTTGCCTGAAGAGAAGTACGGAGCCTAACATCATTTTCAATTAAGATTTTGAGATAACCAAATATGGCAGCTATTTGAGTGTGTTCCTTTTTTAATGCCTCAAACTCTTCAAGGTTTATCGTAGGTAAGACTTGTTCCGAGGGTCCTTTCAAAAAATTTGCTGGCAAATGCGTGAAATATTTGAAGACATGACTTACTTTCTCAACGCCCCAATAAATTGAGGTTTTCGCTAAAGTATAACCGTTGAGTTTCTTGTTAGAGGCTGATCGTTTCCATAACAAATAGTTAGCTAAAAGATTAATTGATAAGATGGCTATCGGCTCGCAAAGCAATAAAAAAGAAAGACTATTTCTTTGTTTTTCCCAAGCATGAACAGAAATGTTAAATAGAAGAGAAACAAATATCCCTGTTAATATACCTAGCACAAAAGTCATAATGCGATAAGCTTTCTCTTTGCTTTTCATATCAGGATAGTTAAATTCATCTCGAGGCTTAAAAGGAAAAATAATCCAATTCGCGGCTAAAATTCCTATTGTCAGCGGAATTGGAAATACCCTTTTACTTCTTAAGAAAGAATGGCAGGCTGCTCCTAAACTACCCCCCCAAATAAAAGAGAAAAGGAAATAAAGCTTGTCCTTTTTCCTCCTATCATGAGAGCAAGAAAGTTCGTTTGGAAAAAAAGTGGAATTAATCTGAGAAATCATAATGTTTAAATAATTAATTTAATTTGCAAATTATTAAATTTTAATTTTATTAATGGCAAAAGCAATAATAAAACACAAGGTTATTACTTCAACTTTTTTAAAGGGCTAGCATGAATCTTTCTAAGAAAAATTTACACAATTGCCTAAACGCACTTTCTCTGTTTCCCTCGAAAGTATTTTAATCACACATAATCTTCCACTTCTATAGATTTGGTAGAATGGTTTTGCCTTTCTGCCATTAAGTTAAATTTTTTTTCCTTAGGCAACTTTTCTTCATGGATGTAATCACGATATGCCAAATTCCGTAAACTCTGCTTCTCACGGCAAATCAATGTCCATGTATTTAAAACGAATATTATCATGTTTTTTTAGGACAAAGAATTGCCTGCCGGAGCCGTTCTTTTGCTGCACTGATCTCATTTGCTTTTATCCCTAAAAACATTCTTGCTACCTGGCCTTACATTCTCTAAATTCTTTACCTTGATAAACGCAGCACCTGTGAATTCGAATATTCCTGCATACAGAAACAGGAAGTTCATCTATCATATATTCAAAAGGCAATCTATTAACTTTTCCCCAACTTTGGATAAATTTAAGAAGCTCTTCCCCCGGGAGAAAATTCTGTAAATCCGGTGATTCAAGATATTCGAGCTAAAGAATTTTTTGATATAAACATAGCCAAGCACAAAGGAATTAGCTTTGCTTACATTTTCATAAAAAAATCGCCTTCGTGGAATGAGGATTAGCATGACTTTAGATGAAGGCCAACGAGTATTTGGCCAATCATGATAATTAAGCGGTTGAGTATATTCATCAAAAAGGCAGTATATCATTATGATTTGCTTTTCCATGGCCTCTATCCTAAATTTTGGTTTTGAAAAAATAATTTTAGGATTTTGAAGTCTTTTTCATTTTAATAAAAAATTTATACTAACTTAGTGTTCTGCAATTTAAATTGATTTTTCCCTTTAATCTATTTCCTTTTGTTCCATATACTCTTTGAAAGGAATATCGTCTAACAAAAGAGGGGTATCAGGAGAAAAGTAATGCATGAACTTATCTAGTATTTTTAGCTCATCAATGAGAGCATCGTCTACTAAATCATCGCCTAGCTCTTCAATTTGTTTTTTTAGATTTCTTGCTCTCTTGTTAATTAACTCTACAGCAGCTTGCTTGCGCAACTCTTCTTTTATCAATACTTCTTTAAACCACTTTTTTCTATGAAGGCTTTTTTCTTGTGCTATTTTTATCCGTGCAAACTGGTCTTTCTTTAAGATCCCCCATATGGCTCCAGAAAGCATAAGAATAGGCCCGATAATTTGTTTAACAACTGGAAGATTTGGTGTTTTCGATGCAAATTGGCAAGCTCCTACACACATAGCGTAAGTGAAATTGCTTCCATCATCTAGAGGCACATAGCTCATATCCTTGCCAGTAGCATAAATAAAGCTTTGTCGATACTCGTTTATTGCATCAACAAACAGTTTATCAATTAAACGAATGGTAAACATTTGATGCTCGGATGGTAAAGATAACTCAGCCATACGAGAAGGCATTACCTCGCTCGTGTTCTTAAAAAGCCTCAATAATTGAGTCGTTTTTTCTTTATCTTTCGTTGAAACATAGAAAGGTAATTGCCTTGATGTACTTTGGATAAGTTCGCCAGGTACATCAACTTTAGAGACTGCAAGATGATTAACCATATTTAAAACCTTGTAAGCTTGTTTAAAACCCTGTAATCTTGATAGATTCACTATGAGTAATTTCCAAAAATCTAGTCAACAAATTTTGTGTATCACCTCTTTTTTTTAAACTTTCATTTACAATCAAGCTTATTATTAAGCTTAAAAGTTTTTTCAGAAGCACTTTTTATTCGTTACCCCTAATGAAAAAAGTTGACTCAATAAAGCAATTTAGTCCAATGGAGCGCTACATGGTAAATGCCAGCATGCAATAATACTCACTAGGCAAGCAAAGAAAGAAATTAATAAATTAAAAAGTAAAAGGAACAAAAAATATTTTCAGGGGGATATCTTGATGACTTTAGAGAAAATCTAAATCTTTTTTATGCTTGGCTATTAGATTCCCTTTGAGAGGTTATCCCAATTTTGGGATTATATATATGTGGAGGAATAATGGAGCAAAAAAAACCGATTCTCTAGATGAGATCTAGCAAAAAAGACTTTATGGAATTTCCTGATGGAGTGAGGAACGAGATGGGCCACGCTTTATACATTGCTCAAAAAGTTGAAAAACATAGAGACGCTAAACCTTTTAAGGATTTTAGAGATGGTTTCGTACTTGAAACCGTCCAAAGTGATGCCCGAGGTACCTATCGAACAGTGTATGCGGTTCAAATGGAAAAAAGCTGTTATTATTCTTTATGCTTTTCAAAAAAAATCAAAGGCGGGCATCAAAATTCCAAAGCAAGAAATTGATCTAGTTGAGCAAAGATTGAGAACTTCACATCAAAAATACAAAGAATGGCTTGACACGCTTAAATTAAGAGGTTAACTAACATGGTCATTAAAAAAAAACCACAAGAGATAGAAGGAAGTGAGCTTGAAATTAGTAGTGATAATATTTTTGCAGATATTGGAGTTACTAACGCAGAAAAAGAACTTACTAAAGCCGAATTGGCATGGGAAATTGATAATATCATAAAAAAAAGAAAGCTTACCCAGCAGAAAGCTGCAACAATTATGCAAATCAATCAACCCAAAGTATCTGCATTGTTGCATCGAAAGCTGGCAGGTTTCTCCATAGAACGCTTAATACATTTCTTAAATTTACTCGGGCAAGATATTGATATTGTGGTGAAACCAAAGCCTAAGGCTAGAAAGAATGCACGAGTCAATGTTGTTGGTTATAAAGGATATTCAGGGGTTCTGCCCAATAGTCATATGGCTGCAAAATCTTCCTAATAAGCAATATTTTTAAAAACTATAGAATGAATTGTAATATCCACATTCCGCAAGTTAATTTCTCTCCCCATTTAATTTCTGCCAAAGGGTCTAATAACCAGTAAAACATGCTTCAGGTTAGGGTTTAAATTAAGGATTAGTTCTTGTATGCTTTCATGTAAAGGGCCTAGGGTAAAATCCAATTCCTTAATTATCCTTAACTTGGCGCTTCTCCTGTGATTATAATCGCTGTGTGGTATCTGAAGAAGCCAGCTGAAGTATCATAATCGTTGTATAATTTTGTTCCCCTTGCAATGCTAATTTTTAAGGTGATTAAAGCTCGTTCTACTATACTTTTACAGCGGGTAAGTTTTCTCACTTTTTTTGTTTTAAAAAGAACAAGATTAGCCGTTTCTAAGGGAACTTAAGGCAATTTTCAGTCTCAACAATAATATTTGGGAATCGCTACATCCTGCGGAAGGTGGGATAGAAACTTTAAGCTCCCTTTCTGCCAAGAAATGGTTGAAAAAACTGATACAGCTAGGAAGTAAGTGGCAAAAAGTAACTTTAAGTCTTAAATCAAAAAAATGTTAAAAAAAATGAATTTGGCTGTAAGGTTTCGTTAGTGATTACCTATCAAGAAGGGCTAGTTTTAGATGTTAGAGACATTTTTGGCAATCCCTACGATAAGCACACGCTTTAAGAAGCTCTTAAGAAAGCTCAGCGTGATAGCCGTAAGGGCATCTAAGTAGCTTTTGTAGATAAAGATTATCGATGCTACAAAGTGAAGCCAAAAGCATATTTATTTCCGGGCAAAGAGAAGGCCTAACTGATTGGATCAAAACTTAAGCTAAAAAAAAATGCTAATCGATAGAACCCCATATCGGCCACATAAAAAATGATGGCAAACTGGGGCGCAATTACCTTAAAAGCTGTTTGGAAGATCGTTTTAACGCCATTTATGTGGAATTGGCCATACTATGCGTTTAATTTACAACTTGCTAGCTGCTCACAATTCTTCCAAACGTCTTAATTCAGGCTTAAAAAACCCGTTTTTTCTTTAAATTGCGTTGATGCTCTATCTTGAAGCCTACCTCCTGCTCTAAAGCTCTTAATTTTTAGCCGATTTTTATCTTCATCAACAAAAATTCTTGGATTTGCAGTTTTTTAACTTAGCACTAAAAGTAAGTTCATAATTTTCTTTCTAAAATGGATGCAATGAAGAAATTTTTAAGGTAAATTCAGGTCGAATTAAATAAAGTTTTCCTTGTAAAATTGATAAATAGCGTATGAAATTACCCCATAAAATTGACAAATATGCCCGAAAAAAGGCACTAAAATGAGAAAAAATTAGATAAGATATTTATGAAGCGTGATATAGAAAATCAACTGATTGTATGGAAAGCATCCCCGATCAGAGCACCGCTCTTATTGCGCGGAGCAAGACAGGTTGGTAAAAGCTGGATTATCGAAAAATTTGGTAGAGACCAATTTGAAAATTGGGTAGTGGTTAACTTTGAGCAGAGACGTAAAGCAACTGCTTGTTTTGAAAAGCTTTTGCCCGAAAAAATAGTTTCTACGATTGAACTCCTTACCAGCTCTATC
This sequence comes from Neochlamydia sp. AcF95, assembly GCF_018342455.1. Lineage (NCBI taxonomy): Bacteria > Pseudomonadati > Chlamydiota > Chlamydiia > Parachlamydiales > Parachlamydiaceae > Neochlamydia > Neochlamydia sp. AcF95. The sequence continues at coordinate 23,440 of NZ_JAEMUC010000064.1, forward strand.
ATTGGTAATCTGGAAATCGCGTTTCAAACTATGCAGCCCTGCGGCTTCTAAAAATTGTAGACAAAGGTTTTTATAGTCCTCAAATTTCTAAGCTTCTATAATTATGATATATTCATGACAAGATGGCTTTAAAAACGCCTCCTAAATGATCTTTAAAATAGCTTTTACTTAAGATTTCCTCATTTTTCATTTGGCAAATAAGAAGTTCTATTGCCTGGCACATGTGTATTTGTGCTCTTATCCACTTGCTCACTTTAGTGCTCTCCTTTCATATTTCTTAAAAAGAGAAGTAGAAGATTTTTTCAAGTGCTATTTTCAAACTCTTTAGAGGAATAATTACATATCTATAAAATATTTTACCTGGCGGGTATGTAAGTTTATTTTTATATATTCGGTATGTTATACGTGAATAGTGAAAGGAGAGGTAATATGAAGAACATAGGAAGCATTTCAGCTACTCAAGCAAGAAAAGACTTAGGAGAGATTTTCAGAGAGGTCAATTACCATAAAAAACGTATCCTTCTTACCAATCACAAGAAACGAGTAGCGATAGTGCCGATTGAGGATTTAGAAACTTTGGAAGCCCTTGAGAATGCTCAGGATATTTATGAAGCAAAAAAAGCTTTAAAAGAGATGGAAGCAAAGGGTACTATTTCTTTGAAAGAGATGAAAAAACGATTAGGCTAAAGGCTAAAGCAAAATAGCAAAAGCTAGAAAAAAATCCTTGTCTAGAAAATGTTGAGTGTCTACCAGGTGTGGATATTAGTTTTATATTACTTCTTAGCAGCAACTAAAGGGCAAAATCATCCTCTTCTTGCTTAGGTTATTACTAGCTAGTGCTTGCATAAGTTTAAGGTTTGATATAATCTACATTTATGAAAAGAATATGGAAACTATTTTGTCATACAGTTAAAAGTTTCTATGAAGATGACTGCAACGCGCGTGCAGCCGCTTTAACATACTTTACTTTAATGTCTATTGTTCCCGTGTTTGCCGTAATTCTTGGACTTGCAAGAGGTTTCGGCTTTGCCCCCTTTTTAGAAGAAGTTATCAAAGAACAACTTAGCAAGCAGCCCGATATTGCTAGCTATGCAATAGACTTTGCGTATAGCCTTTTGGAAGAAACGAGTAGTACCTTGATTGCTGGGGTTGGAGTGATATTACTTTTATGGACTGTTTATAATATCTTTGGGAATGTGGAAGAAGCTTTAAATGATATCTGGAAAATTCCTCGTGCGCGGTCTTGGATAAGGAAAGTTACCGACTATATTGCAGCCATTATTATATGTCCCTTATTTTTTGTCGTTTCAAGTAGCCTAACTATTTATCTAAAAACCCATTTTGTAGAAATTTCTGGAAAAACAGTTTTCTTTGAATATCTATTTATTCATTTTTTTCCCTTCTTGATAACTTGGATGCTATTTACTTTCTTATATTTCTTTTTGCCTAATCGAAAGATTTCATTCAGATATGGAATGCTTGGCGTACTTGTAGGAGGAACAGCCTATCAACTTATCCAAACATTTTATATTAATATACAGTTAAAACTTTCTAGCTACGGGGCTATTTATGGAAGTTTCGCGGCTTTACCTTTATTTTTAATATGGTTAAATTTAAGTTGGATGATCATTTTAGCTGGAGCTGAATTGGCCTACCAAGCAGAGATTATGGCATGGAATTATGCGCCTACGCGTAAAGGCACCCCTCAAACCCTAGCTTGTCGACGTGTGCTAGCTCTTATGATTATTTACAGCTGCATGCGTAATTTTTGTGAAGGTAATCCTCCTTATACTATTCATCAGCTTTCAGATAAGCTTGGAGCAGCCAAGATCAAGTTAGCAGAAATTCTCAAAATCTTAATTTACTATAAAATTCTTTCAACGACAGACTATCATTCTGACGGAGAGATTTATTACCAGCCTGCTCGCGATGTTAATACAATTACTTTAAAGAATGTAGCCGATATTTTTCCCGCCGTAGAAAAAGAGGTCGTGAGCATTTATAGAAACCCTCTAGTTCCTTATTTTGAAGAATTACTTGCTAAATACGATAAGAAGACCACAGAGATGCAGGAAAATTTACCTTTAAGCGCTATTAACTTGCAAAAGCTATGAAATTATCATCTAGCGGTCTTCTATGAGTGTGGCTCCATAAGTTTTTTCCCTCCCCTATCAAAAAGAACCTGTAATCCATTTTGTTCTCTTCGGGTAAACAGCAGCTGTTTGAAGATAGCAATATCGGTTCGAATAACTCTTGAATTTATGGATCCAATGAAATAAACTGCTTTTTTATAAATTTTAAGAGAAGAGATGTCGGAAACAAAATCACCGAAAATTATCGGGGTTATCCCTGCACGTTATGGGAGCACTCGCTTTCCCGGAAAACCTTTAGCAAGTATTTTAGGCAAATCACTCATCCAAAGAACCTACGAAAATACCAAAAAATGTCTTTCTTTAGATGAAGTTTTCGTGGCGACAGATGATAATCGAATTTTTGAGCATGTAGAAAGCTTTGGAGGTAAGGTTGTTATGACTTCTTCCGGCTGCCCCACCGGTTCAGATCGTTTAATAGAGGCCGTACAAGCTAACCCTCTCTTTAAAGAAGTCGCTATAGTAGTGAATATACAGGGTGATGAACCTTGTTTAGAACCTTCCATCATTCATGAAGTGGTTCAACTGCTGCTCCAAGATCCCCAGAATGTGATGTCCACAGCGGTTACGAAAATTCATTCAGAAGCTGAGGCTTTAAATCCCTTTGTTGTTAAATGCTGTTTCGATAGAAAGGGACATGCTCTTTACTTTAGCCGTTCTTTGATCCCTAGTAATCCCTTGGCAAAATTTGATCCTCGCATGGCCTACTTTAAACATATTGGAATCTATGGATTTCGACGAGAATTCTTATTCACCTATGGTAATTTAGGAACTACTCCCCTACAACTAGCAGAAGACCTAGAACAGCTTAAAGTTTTAGAACATGGTTATAAGATAAAAACTGCGATAGTTGAAAGTGCAAGCCTTAGCGTTGATCATCCCGAAGATATAAAAAAAATTGAGTCACTATTATTATGCAAACAAAATATTTGTTCATAACAGGCGGAGTTTGTTCATCTCTTGGTAAAGGGTTGACGGCTGCCTCTATTGCGATGCTGCTTGAAAAAAAAGGCCTCAAAATTGCCTTACTTAAATTTGATCCTTATTTAAATGTAGATCCCGGTACGATGAGTCCTTATCAGCATGGGGAGGTATATGTAACCGATGATGGAGCAGAAACCGATCTTGACCTGGGACATTATTATCGCTATACCAACTCTCCTTTATCGCATGCTTCCAATGCAACTTCAGGGCAGATTTATAATAGTGTAATTCGTCGAGAAAGGCAGGGAGATTATCTAGGAAAAACAGTGCAGGTTATCCCTCATATTACCGATGAAATTAAGCAGCGCATTCATATCTGTACTAAACAAGAAGAAAATATTGATGTTGTCTTAGTGGAAATAGGAGGAACAGTAGGCGACATCGAATCGCTGCCTTTCCTAGAAGCTATCCGTCAATTTCATAATGAGAATAAAGGCAAATGCCTAAATATCCACCTCACTTATGTTCCTTACTTAAAAGCTGCAGGAGAAGTTAAAACCAAGCCCTCTCAACATTCTGTACAAGTTTTAAGAGAAATTGGTATTTTTGCCGATATTATTATCTGTCGTTGCGAGAATCCTTTACCCGAAGAAGTTAAAGATAAATTAAGTCTTTTTTGTAATGTTAGCCGCCGAGCAGTCATTGACGAAGCAGATGTTGAATCGAGCATTTATGAAGTTCCTTTGAAGCTACATGAGCAAAATCTCGACTCAATGATTTGTGAAATGCTTCATTTGCCTAATAGACCTGTCGACTTGGCGGATTGGCAGAAAATCCTTGATACTATCCATCATCCTAAGGGAACGATTACGGTAGGAGTCATTGGTAAATATGTACAACATCAAGATGCCTATAAATCGGTTTTTGAATCCTTGCACCATGGGGCTATTTCTTTAGGCTATAAGCTAGAAATCAAATGTTATGAAGCTGATAAATTAGCAGAAGAAGGAGTGGATCTAGAAAATATAATTAAAGGATGCGATGGTTATCTGGTTCCAGGAGGCTTTGGAGAAAGAGGCTGGATGGGAAAAATCTTTTCGGCAAAATATTGCCGCGAGCGTAAAATACCTTATTTTGGCATTTGCCTTGGCATGCAAGTGATGGCCGTAGAATTTGCAAAGCATGTAGTTAAGCTGGAAGATGCTAATACAACCGAAGTAGATCCCTTTACAAAAAATCCTGTGATCTCTTTGTTAAGTGAACAAAAAGTTGCGCAAGATATGGGCGGTACGATGCGACTGGGAGCTTATAACTGCTGTTTGAAGCCAGAATCGAAAGCTTATCAGGCCTATAAAAAAGACAAAATTTCTGAAAGGCATCGCCATCGTTACGAGTTTAATAATAAATATAAAGAGCAGATGGAGGAAGCTGGTTTTATTATTTCTGGCACGCTGGAATCTGCCTCACTATGTGAGATTGCTGAAATTAAAGACCATCCTTGGATGGTAGGTGTACAATTCCATCCCGAGTTTAAATCTAAACCTACCCAAGCGCATCCTTTATTTAAATCTTTTGTGCAAGCCATGATTGATTATCAGGCCAAAAAATGAGCGATGTCCAAGTAGAAAAGCCTTCGATCACTCGCATCGCAGCTTTAGACTACGGATTAGCACGCATAGGCATTGCTGTTTCCGATGAGACTAAGACGATTGCGCTACCTTTTATGACGCTTGGCTGTGAAAAAAAAACAAGCGATACTGCTAAAAAGCTGGTTTTACTTTTGGAAGAACATCAAAAAGCTAACCATTACACTCTGCTCGAACTAGTTATAGGGCTGCCCCTTTTAATGAATGGAAAAAGAGGTTATCTGGCAGATGAGACTCAATATTTTATAAGCCTGTTAAAAAATTTACTCTCTATTCCTGTAGTTTCTTGGGATGAACGGCTTACATCTGTTCAAGCCGAACGTACAATGAAAGAAGGAAAGCTAAATCGCAAGAAACGTGCTAAATCTGTTGACAATGTTGCGGCTATCATTATCCTACAAAATTATCTTGATCATTTGAAATTACGTCATGGTGGGACATATGGTTTCTAACACTCAATATTGGCTAATGAAAACCGAGCCTTCGGTTTTTTCTATCGATGATTTACAACGCGAAGGATTTTCTGAATGGGAGGGCGTACGAAATTTCCAAGCCCGCAATTTTATGCGTGATAGGATGAAAGAGGGTGATTTGGTGCTTTTTTATCATTCTAATGCAAAGCCTTCAGGTATAGTAGGTATTTGCCGAATATGCCGGGAAGCTCATGCCGATTTTACCGCATGGGATAAAGATAGCCCTTATTATGATCCCCAAGCTACCCCCGATCATCCTATTTGGATGATGGTAGAAGTAGAGTTTGTAAAGAAATTTTCCCAAGTTATAGCTCTAGCTGATTTAAGAAAATACCCTCAGCTTGAAGGGCTAAAGATCTTAGAGAAAGGCTCCCGTTTATCAATCACCCCAGTGGAGAAAAAACATTTTGAATTTATTGAATCGCTGGGGCAATTAAGGGTTGAATCAGATCAGAATATATGTTCTTCGCAAGCTCAACCTACTCAACCCACTTAAGGTCATTACCAATTAAGGCCTTCGATCATATCTTCATTTGTAGTGAAATATATCGAGCCGTTTGTTAAAAACACAGCTAAAGAATATCTATTTCGAGGAGACTTTTATGTCGACAGCTACATTTCAGATCGCTAAAGAGTTTTCGACTGCACTTACAGAAGCCAATCGTTCTCATAGAACGGCTCCCCCCTGTATCATGGTAATCTTTGGTGCCACAGGTGATCTGACTGCTCGTAAGTTAGTCCCTGCGCTTTACAACCTCAATAAAGAAAGATTGCTTCCCTCTCACTTCGCCTGTGTAGGTTTTGCACGGCGTAAAAAAGCTGATGAGGACTTTCGCCATGAGATGATGGAAGGAATCAATAGCTTTTCACGCACAAGGCCTGTCGATAAGAACATGTGGAATACTTTTAGTGAGCAGCTGTATTATCATATGGCCGAATTCCATGAAGATGAAGGGTATATACGGCTAGCTAAGCTCCTTGAAGACCTAGATATTAAATATGGAACAAAAGGAAATAGAGTTTTTTATCTATCTACCCAGCCTAGTTTTTTTCCTCTTATTATCCAAAAATTGAGCCAACATAACCTTATTTATAACGAGGTAGAAAATCCTGATAAATGGTCGCGAGTTATTATTGAAAAACCTTTTGGCTTCGACTTAGACTCTGCCAAGAATCTGCAAAAAGAAATATCTCAATATCTCAACGAGTCGCAGATCTATCGCATCGACCATTATTTAGGTAAAGAAACTGTACAAAACCTTTTAGTATTTCGTTTTAGCAATCCTCTTTTTGAAGCTATTTGGAATAATAGCCACGTCGATAATGTTCAAATTACAGTAGGAGAAGAAATAGGCATTGGCAACCGCGGTCGATTTTTTGAAGAAGCAGGCATGCTAAGAGATATCGTGCAAAATCATATGATGCAACTTCTCTCTCTTGTCTGTATGGAACCTCCCAATAGCCTTAAAGCTGAAGCCATTCATAATGAAAAAGTCAAAGTGATTGAATCCATTCGTCCTTTTTCTATGGATCAGATGGATCGCTTAATCATCCGCGGACAATATGGCCCCGGCCTTATTAACGGCCAGCCAGTCAATGGATATAGGCAAGAGGAAAATGTGCATCCTCAATCCACAGTAGAGACATATGTTGCCCTACAGTTATTTATTGATAACTGGCGCTGGTCTGGTGTGCCTTTTTACCTTAGAGCAGGCAAAAGACTTCCTAAAAGAGCTACCGAAATAGCTATTACTTTTAAAGCGGTACCAGGTTTTCTCTTTAATGATGCAGGTAAAACAATTGAACAGAATGTCTTAGTGATACGCATTCAACCTGATGAAGGAATTTCTTTAAAAATTAATTGCAAAGTGCCCGGTATCAATAGCCCCATCCAACCTGTTAAGATGGATTTCCAGTATGGATCTTATTTTGGCGCCACCCCTCCTGAAGCTTATGAAAGGCTAATCTTAGATTGCATGTCGGGAGACAATACCTTATTTGCACGAGCAGATGAAGTGCTAGCTTCCTGGAAACTATTATCGCCTATCCTCCACCACTGGCAAGATAATCCTGCCCCCTGCTTCCCAAATTATGCCGCCGGCACTTGGGGACCTGAAGAGGCTAATCAATTGCTAGCCCAAAGTGGAAGAAAATGGAGTTTAATTTAGCCTTCCTAAATTTTTAAAGTTAGAAAAAGCAGGGTTATTGTAAAAATATTAGTTAGAATGAGTAGAGATAAGTAAAAAGATTTTTATGCTTTAAGAAGCATTCATGATAAGCTAGGCTAAAAACAAAAAATATCTAGGTCTTATGCTAAATTCCTCGTGGAAAACTAAAATACAAGTGTTTGATGATAGAAGAGATCTGGTTGCTGCTGGAAACTATCGAGAGGCCCTCCTTTATTGTGTGGAACAATTCATTAATCTTGCAAATACATGTATTGAAAATCAGGGCTACTTTGCAGTAGCATTGTCGGGAGGAAGTACTCCTAAAGCTATCTTTCAAATTCTTACCTCTTTAGAAAATCGCGAAAGAATTGACTGGTCAAAAGTACTACTATTTTGGAGCGATGAGCGTAGCGTGCCTCCCACCCACCCAGAAAGCAATTATTTAAATGCTATGGAAGCAGGTTTTAATGCATTGCCGCTGAAAGCGGCTAATATTTTTCGGATGCAAGCTGAAAATAATATAGAAGAGAATGCTAGGCATTACGAACATTTGATTCAAACTAAAATCCCGAAAAAAAACTTTGATGCCGTGCTTTTAGGTATGGGAGAAGATGGGCATACTGCCTCACTCTTTCCTCAAACAAGCGGCCTGCATGCAGGCGATCGTTTAGTTATCGGTAATTTTATCCCTCAAAAAAACACATGGCGTATGACTCTTACTTATGAGTGTATTAATGCCGCTTCATACATTTTGCTATATGTATTTGGAATGGGCAAAGAAGATATGGTCTTTCAAGCATTAAAGGGGCCCTATAACCCCGAGCTAATCCCTGTGCAAAAAGTTGGTACACCTACTCACAAAGCCTTATGGATTTTAGATGATAACTCTAAATCTTTGCTGGCAAAATGAATCATCGCTATATTTAAAGGTTGAATATGCATTTTAATATATAAGGATAGTGATTAGAGATATAGCTTAACTTGCTAACTTAAAATAAAGGAGTTCATAAAGGCATGGGTAGCCAGCGTTTCAGGTGGCTTTTCTTAAAAATTTTTGCTAGCTAGCTATAGCTGCATTTCTCCAAGTTAAATTCTCGCCTAGTTTATTCATTAAAGTCAAAAAAGCATACTTGAATGGTTTTAAAAAGCTCGCCTAGAATGATAAATCCATTGTCGATCTGTCATTAATTTATTTTTCCTCTTTTGCATTTGAATTGAGCCAAGCTATCATCCATAAAAAATAGAATAGATTTACAAATAGCCGCTGTAGTAACTTATATTGCTTATGTTAGTCCTAGGAATTGAAACAACATGTGATGAAACTGCCTGTGCAGTAGTAAAAGACGGAAGGGAGATTCTTTCTAATGTCGTCTTTTCCCAAATTGATTTACACCAAGAGTTTGGAGGAGTTGTTCCGGAGCTAGCTTGTCGTAAACATGTCGATGTGCTTTTTCCCGTCATCGATCAAGCTCTCCAAGAGGCCAATTGCAAACTCGAAGATATTGATCTTTTTTCAGTCGCCTATGGCCCCGGGCTGATCGGCGCTGTGCTTATAGGCTTAAATGCTATTAAAACCATAGCGCTATGTATGAACAAGCCATATGTAGGCGTCAATCATGTCGAAGCTCATCTATATGCTGCTCTCATGTCAAATCCTAGTGCTGAATTTCCATGCCTTGGTATTGTTCTATCTGGGGGACATACGAGCCTTATATGTATGCACGAGATAGGGAAATATGAACTGATAGGCCAAACGGTAGATGATGCTATTGGCGAAGCTTTTGATAAAGTGGCTAAAATTATGGGATTGCCTTATCCTGGCGGCCCTCCTATCGAAGCGCTAGCGGAAAAAGGATCTAGTTTACGCTATCCTTTAAAAGCAGGTACTGTAAAAGGTAAACCATTTGACTTCTCTTTTAGTGGATTAAAGACCGGAGTCTTATACACTTATAACTTAACGTCTGATAAATCTGATTTAGCCGCTTCCTTTCAATATGTGGCTTTTTCTGATATTTTGAAAAAAACTTTACAGGCGGCAGAAAAATATAATTGCAAAACTTTAGTTTTTGGTGGCGGTGTTACTAATAATAAAGCTTTACGTAAGATGTTTATCGAAAAGGGTAACCGCTACCGACAATATTGGCCATCTCTAGGGCTAAGCTTGGACAATGCAGCTATGATAGCAGGGCTAGCTTATCATATTTATAAACATAAAGGCAGCGGGGATGATTTGACGCTAGAGGCTGCTACCTCCCTTTCTTTTTAATCCATCCTAAGAAGGTGCCCCGATACCTATCTTTCCCTTAACATGATCCTAGGACATTGAAGTATAAATCATAGCTTGTGAATTTGTTAGTAAGTATTCATAATCCAATTCTATGCTTATAAAGATTTATTCTTAAGAAAAGAGCCTGTTTTTTCAGAAAAGTAATTTTTTCTTTGAACGTATAAACACGATTTCCTTAAAAAGTAATAGGATGAATCTTAATTTAAAATGACATCTTCTAGAATTTTTTTGTTTATTAAATGAGAGTTGCTAAAAAATAAAAAGAAAGATCATATTTAGCATAAAAAAATCGATGCAATTTAGGAAAAAATCAAGTAAAGCTTGATTTTGAAGAAAAAGCTTAATCTAAATCTTAATGGAGCTTAATATGTTGCCGCCAACTTCCACTTCTAGTACCCAGACCACTGCTCGTGCCCTCCCTACAGAGAATGCAGAAGATGCTCATCTAGGAGAACCAACAAAGCAGGCGGTTACTTCGTTGCCTTGTGGGCATACCCTCGACAAAAACGATGAGATTCACTGTTTAGCTTGCCGTAAGCTTGGCCTTCATGATAGCAAGGTTATTGAAAAGTATACACCCAACTATGACGTTCGACCAGCCTTCTTGCAGGACAAAAATAATTCTAAGAAAGGAGAATGCGAATTATTCCTAAAAGATTTAGTGAAAAAAGACGCCATGCAATCAATCCATACAGATAAAAAAACTCAAGCTTATGCTGGAAGCTCTTTTAAAAGGTTCGACCCTAGACTCTTATCAAAGATAAGAATAGATTCTTTGGTCCTAGGCGACTTAAATCTAGAAAAGGTATCAGATAATCAAGAGGAAGAGTTATTTGACCAGGAGAGCAAAGAGCCAAAGGGTAAAGAAAAAGTAGATGATAAAGATTCGGAGGAATTATTAGAAAAAGTTAACCAAGTGAGGCAATTTGGAGCAGAGAAACTGCAGCAGGTTTACCCAAGCTCTTCGCCTCTTTCCCCATTAGCTCCTCAAACTTTCATTTCTGCCTCCTCTTTGCCTACACCTCTGGCCAATTTGCCTACAGGCCCAGCTTATATTCAAGCCCTTTCTCCTCAATCCACCATCGACATTTCGATGCCGTCGCTTTACAAAGAAATTCTCCAGATTCATTTTCCTGAAGAGAACGGGGATTTTACAGAGCAAGCTAGCATTTTAGATAAAATCTACAAAATTAAACCAGATTGCTCAGTTGAAGAGAAAGTCGTTCATATCTTTTCAAAACTTTTTACCCTAGCGGCCAATCTTGCCCCTGTAGAGCTTGAAAAGACTCCAAAAAAATCCAGGGCTTTTACCCATTCTAATTATTTCTCTTACCTACTGAATATCAACCGTCTTTTACTATGGCACAAGCTACCTGGAGGAACAGAGTACTTAAACCAACCAAAAATTAAAGCTTTATCTTTAAAAGAAAAAGGAGAGCTATTAAGCCAATGGATTGAAGTCCATGCTAAAACTATTACACATTTAGATTTAAATTTTTCCAGTTTAACCATGTTGCCTCCAGAATTAGAAAAGTTTTCTCAGTTACAAGAGCTTTGTATAGGCGGTAACCAGCTAACCATTCTTCCTGCGTGTATCGGTCGCCTCTCTAAGCTTAAAAAGCTTGTGGCATCAAATAATCACCTGGTAGCTCTTCCCCTAACTATTGGGCAGCTTGCAGAGCTGCAGCAACTGTATTTAGGCCATAATCAGATCCACACTCTTCCTGCAGCCATTGGACAGCTTTCTCAGCTGCAATCCCTCTCATTAGAAAATAATAAGCTAGCAGTTCTACCCCCTGAACTCTTTCAGCTTTCTCAATTACATGAACTTTCCTTAGATCGTAACAGACTAACTGTTCTTCCTAAAGAAATCGGGCAGCTTCCTCGGTTGCAGCAGCTCGGCTTAAACGATAATTATCTAACCGCTTTACCTACAGAAATAGATCAGCTTTTTGAGCTTAGAGAGCTTGGCGTGAATAATAATCATTTAGCCTCCCTGCCTACAGCTATCGGGCAGCTTTCTAATCTGGAATGGCTAACATTAGTGAATAATAATCTAACGGCTATTCCTCCCGCTATCGGACAGCTTGCAGGGTTGCAAATGGTGGACTTAAGTCGCAACCAATTAACTACTCTACCTACACAGCTAGGGCAACTCTCTCAACTGCAAGAGCTCTACTTAAGCCACAATCAACTAACCATGATTCCTCCCGCCATAGGGCAGCTCACTGCGCTTCGTATACTGAATTTAGACCACAACCAGCTAAATACTTTACCTATAGAAGTAGGACAGCTTTTTAAGCTGAAAGATCTTGGATTAGGTCACAACCGGCTAAATATTATTCCTAAGATTGTGGGACAGCTCTCTGAATTACAAGAGCTTGACTTAAGCTACAACCAGCTAACAGCCATTCCTACAACGATTGGACAACTTACTGAGCTTCAAACCCTCAGTTTAAACCATAACCAATTAGCTTCTATTCCTACCGACATAGGAGAGCTTCTTCTGCTAAACGTGCTTGATTTAAGTGATAATGAGTTAAATGCTCTTCCTGCAGCCCTTGCACAGCTTTCTCAGCTGCAATCGCTTCACTTAAGCAATAACCAATTAACTTCTATTCCTAAAGCTATTGGACAGCTTCCTTGTCTACAACACCTTGACTTAAGGCGCAATCAGCTAGCTGTTTTGCCAGAAAAGTTAAAGCTTCCTGCACTGCAAACGATTGACTTAAGTCACAATCAGCTAGCAACCATTCCTGCAAGCTTTAAACAGTTTTTACAGTTGCAGCAGCTTTCCTTTAACAGTCAGTCGATAATAACTCCCCCTCCCCAAGTGCCTAATCTTAAAAATCTTATACTAGAAGGCAATCCTGTTTATGAAAATTTTATGAAATACTAGAAAGTATTAAAAACGATTAGGTAAGTTTCAAGTATTTAAATGTAATAAATGCAAAAAGAGAGAAAGTGCTTCTTAGTAAATCAGCAAGCATAGTGTAAATCATTTGTATAGGTTTTAACTTGTGAATGCTTAGCTAAGCATATTTGGGTTAATAGAATTCCAAATCTCTCTCCTCCCGTGGAATCTGCCGTATTGAAAATCATTAAAAACTTAAGTTCAATTTTTCCTAGGAAGATTAATTAAGTTGTTAGCATTTAACATCTTCTTTAATAAAGCTTGGGAGTTAAAGATAAGGAACCTACTATCAAGGATCGACTCATACCCTCTTTTAATCCCTTTATAAGAAATCTTTTTATGAGGATTACTGCAAGGGAATTTCTTCTAACAGGAAGCGCTTGTTTTAACATTTAACTCTTGAGATAAATTGCTATTTAGTCATATGATAATAGGTTTATAAATTATGTTGAAAGTTTTCGGAGTTTAAAAAATGGCCAGTAGAAAAAGAGAAAAAATTAAGCTTAAAAGTTCCGCCAGTCACTACCATTATCATACAGTAAAAAACAAGACAAATAGCCCCGAACGTATGACCTTAAATAAGTTTGACCCAGTGGTACGTAAGCACGTTGAATTTAAAGAAACCAAATAATCTTAAGGGAAAGATAAACCTTTCCCCTTCCCTTTAAATCCCTATTTAATGACGGACAAGCATGTTTGAATTATCTGTCGCATGCAAATATTTAAGGCCCCGCTGGCGGCAATTGTCTGTATCTATTATTAGTTTAATTTCCATATTAGTCATCGCACTTGTAGTATGGTTAATCGTAGTTTTTTTTTCTGTAACAAGTGGTTTAGAAAAACGTTGGATAGAAAAATTAATCGCTCTCACTGCACCTGTTCGCCTTACGCCTACTGAAACTTATTATAATTCCTATTATTACCAAATTGATAGCATTAGCGAAAACTCTAACTATACGCTGAAAACCATCGGTGAAAAATGGCGAGCTGATCAGTCAGATCCCTACGACCCACAGCTTGATATAGAAGTTCCCTTTAATTGGCCTGCACCTGATAGAGAAGAGGACGGATCGCTTAAAGATCCTGTAAAAAAAGCTTTTTCTATTATCAAGAATTTGCCTTACTCTCCCTCCATAAAAGCACGTGATTATGAAGTTTGTGCGAGCAATTTGCGTCTTCGTATGCTTCGAAAAACCCCTGAGACTCATCCTACTTTAACACAAGCCTTTTTATCACAGGCTACTTACCTAGGATCTTTAGATAATGAAAATTTGGCTATTTTAAAAGCGACGCTCCCTATTTCAGATGCTGATATTAACAATCTACTTTATACTCTTTCTATTGCCTCTGAAAATGTCCAAGAAGATCATCCCGCTTCAGCTGATAGTGTTAATCAGCAACTTTTAAGAGAAAGATTGAAAACTTTTTTTAAGTATACTGAGGTTAATTGGCTAAAAACGCCTCCTGCTGGATGGGCTCTTCCCACTGTTCTTCAAAAAAATCCTTCGCTACCTAAACAACTTCCTGGTGGCTTCCAAATGAGGGCCTTGCCCATTTTGGAATCATTAGATAAAATCCTCTATCTACAAAAAATACTATTTGATGTGAGTTTTGAAATGGAAGGACATCAAGTTAGCGGACGCATTCCTATGGGAAATTTGCTGATTGCCCACCCTAAGATAAAAACCCACTTTAATAACTTTCCTCCCCTTTCTCCTTTTTGGTTTTACAAAGTAGGCAATTCGCAAGAAGATTTAAAGGTGTTTTTACCTAAAGACGCTGCTTTAGGGGAAGGGATTTTGCTACCTAAACCTTTTCGTGAAGCGGGAGTGTTGCTAGGTGATCGCGGCTATATTTCCTTTCAGACTCCTACTGTCAGTGCTCTGCAAGAACAACGCATTCAGGTATTTGTAGCTGGCTTTTATGATCAAGGCTTAATCCCTGTTGGAGGTAAGTTTATTTTGGTAAACGAGGCCTTAACTAATTTAATTGCATCTGCACAGCATAATAGTCAGGCACAGAGCAATGGAATTAACCTACGTTTTGCAGATTTAAGCAAAGTCGACGAAATCTATGGTAAACTGCAACAAGCCTTCAAAGAAGCAGGCATCGCTCCTTATTGGAAGATTGAAACCTACCGTGACTATGATTTTACCAAGGATATTATTCAACAGCTGCGTAGTGATAAACACTTATTCACGCTTATTGCCATCGTTATCATTATTGTGGCCTGTTCAAATGTTATCTCTATGCTAATTATACTGGTTAATGACAAAAAGCTAGAGATAGGAATCCTACGCTCCATGGGAGCATCATCAGCAAGTATTGCCGGTATTTTTGGGTTTTGTGGAATGACGATGGGGCTAGCGGGAAGCGTCATAGGTATTGGAGCGGCTTTGTTTACACTTAGGCATTTAGAGTTGCTTGTCACTTTTTTAAGTAGGCTCCAAGGTCATGAAGCTTTTAATCCTCTCTACTATGGTGATAGCCTACCTAACGAAGTCAGCATGGAAGCTTTATTGTATGTGATAAGTTTTACGGCTTTAATCTCGTTATTCTCAGGCCTTGTACCTGCCGTAAAAGCAAGCTTGCTGCGACCTTCAACTATTTTAAGAGCGGAATAAGATGGAAGAAATTATTTTGCAAGCTAGCGATATCAGCAAAGCTTATCATTATCCTGCCAAAGTATCGATTTTAAATAACATTAACTTAGTTGTTAAGCGTGGAGAAACGGTGGCGATAACAGGACGCTCCGGCGAAGGTAAAAGCACTCTATTACAAATCTTAGGGACTTTAGAAAAGCCCTCCTCTGGGCGATTAGCTATTGCTGGGCAAACCATTAACCCTTTTAATTGCAGAAAAATTAGAAACCAGCACATCGCCTTTATTTTTCAATCTTTTCATCTTTTAGAAGACTATACCGCGCTAGAGAACATTCTAATGCCAGCGCGTATCGCTCGTAAGTCTATTTCCAAAGGAAGTAAGGCTTATCAAAGAGCTTGTGCTTTATTAAAACGCGTGGGCTTAGAAGACCGAGCCTATTTTAATACCAAGCTTTTATCGGGTGGAGAAAAACAGCGCATAGCGATTGCTCGTGCACTTTGCAATGATCCTGATATCATCTTTGCCGATGAGCCCTCTGGCAACTTGGATAAGCAAACAGCGCAAGATATTCATCAACTTCTTTTAAATTTTGCTTTGGAAAAAGATAAAGCAATCATCATTGTTACGCATGATGATAAACTTTCAAATCTTTGCAATAAAAGCTATCTCCTAGAAGAAGGGGTCCTCAAGCTTAATTCTCCATCACTTTTCTAAATTTTCGCTAATGAATGTTTCAATGATAGAAATACTTGCAATAGAGCTTTAAGCCTTGCATGCAGGCTTTAAACCCTACATTATCTAGCTTTTTTAGCTTGAGAAAGGATTTTCTGGCCATCCTTACTTCTCTAGCAAACAGGCCTTAAAGAGAATAAAGGCAATTAAGGCTTTAACATAAACCATGCTGAGGATTTTTTTATTAAAAATTTAATTGCTTGCTTAGAAAAAAAATTGAATTCGAAGAGAACCAAAAGCAAAGAATAAAGAAAAAAAACAGCATTTGTTTGCTTCTAAATGAAGTATTTATAGATACTTATGGCTGCAAGTAGGCTATTAAAGAAAAATAGAGATAAGGCTTTTTCTCTTTTTTATCTATTAAAATTAAAAATTGCTTAAAAAAGAAGAAAAGGAGTAAGTTTTTGGCCAAAAGGTAAGGTAATTTCTTATCACAAAATTTTAAGGAGCTTGTATGATGCCGCCAAATTCTACTCCTAGCACCCAGGTAGCTTTCCGTACTACAGTCTCAGAAAATATAGAAGATGCGGTCTCAGGAGAGCTGATGACCCGGGCAGTGACTCTGTTTCCTTGTGGCCATACCTTTAACGAAGATACCGTCATCCAATGCTTAGCACGCAATAAACTTTGCCCTTTAGATAGAAAGCTTATTGAAAGGCATGCGCCCAACTACACGGTGAGGCAACTGGCTGAAACGGCTGAATCTCATCCA
>NZ_JAEMUC010000065.1:0-26975 GCF_018342455.1 Neochlamydia sp. AcF95
GTCTGGTGTACCCATGAGTTAGATTGGCTGCCTCAAAAAGAAGAATGGGTGGACCTAAATGCTCTGGTCTGCATGAGGAACACTAGGTGCATTAAAGATAAGACATCAGTAGAAGCTAGATACTATATTGCTAGTGAAAAAGCTAGCGCTGAAAAGCATGGGCTAGGCATACGTTCGCACTGGTCTATAGAGAATAAGGTTCATTGGCAATTAGATGTTTCTTATGGGGAAGATAAAAGCAAAGTCCGTAAAGACCACGGCGCCCAAAATCTATCAGTTTTGAAAAGATGTACAATGAATCTACTAAAAGCTGATACAAAAACAAAAGCAGGAATTAAGGGTAAGAGAGCAAAAGCCGGGTGGAATCGAGACTACATGATGGAAATGCTAAATGGTAAATAAAATCTTCATGCAATTTCCCTGCCATAAAATGAACCCTATGAAAAATGTTACTGTAGATTTAAATAACATTAAATGGAAATTATTAAAAAAAAATATCAATAAGAAAATAGATTAGGTTAAATGCCAATTAATGACGCATATCCTTATTAAACTAGCATTAAAAGAAACCCCACAATTTCCCTATTTAAAATAGGGAATACCAAGGGATTTTTTTAGATTAAATCTAGATCAGACTAAATATCTGCTACAGCTATAAAAGGCTTTTAAACTGTCAGAGCAAATAGGCTAATATCATCATGATAACGCGGGCTAGCTGCGTCAAAAGTATGGTATTTAATATATTTGGATTGGTTAGCTGATTGTATGTCCTCTTCACGACGCATACTTGTATCGGGTACTCTCTCTGTGAATTCTTTACCCTTATCAATAATTTTATCTTTAAAGTTTTCTAATAGATTAGATGGCATGCTGCTTGAAATAATTTCCATGCATTCTTCTAAAGTTAAATATTCACCAATTCCATCGGAAAAGCCAATAATGGTATCCCCCGGACTAATGGGGGTAGTGTGCACATTAATTGCGCCACTTCCTAAGCCAAAATCAGGCCTAGAGGTAGCTAAAGAGGTATCAAAGGTTCCATTTGCTTTTTTAATGACAATCATCGTGTCTGCTAGCTCTATACTGAGTAAATAGTAACTTGAGCCAATTTTAATAGTTTGAGCAAAACTAATAGCGGGATGGTAAGAGGGATCTTCAAAAGTACTGGAATTTTTATGTATAGACCGAGAATCCGAAGTTAAGGTCCGCGCCAATTGCCCAAGTTGATCTGTTAAGAATTGCTGTGCCGATTCAATTGTTTTGAACGTACATGGCTCTAAAGCTTGCTCATAAGACTGAGTAAAATTTTGCAATAACTCTTGTAATACAGGTTGCATATACGGATTATTATGCCCTGCGCCATCTACCACATATCCAAAGCCTAGTCTTCTATTCGAGTAGCTGAAATCCACATTTCCATCTAATCCATCCTCACGTGAATGATAAGTCGTTTCTTTTGAAAAGAAGGCATCACTACACATAGGCACATGCTTTTTGAAAACACTTAAGACAGAATTTTGAACATGAGAGAATGAATGAATATAGCTATTATTGTAATGCAAGCATTTTCCAATGAGTTTTTTGTAAAAAAGTATCTGAGTTTCAGGGGCTAACTCTTGGTTTATTTCCTTGTTATGATGGCTGATGAAATTCGCTATATTTTTAAGGCTAAGAGGCCCACATCCAAACCATGCCGCTATTCTGTGGAAAATGGATGTTTGCTTTAAAGGAACAAATCGCAGGGAGTTTTCATTCAAACTCACCACGTATTTTTGAGAAGAATCGCTTAAAAAATGTTCAAGATGAGTGGTATCAAAATTTATACGCATATCTTAAGTCCTACCTAGGTAAATGTATTTTTCTTTATAATGATGAAGAAAGCATGAAGCTATACACGCACATGTATTAAGTCGTTCTGGTCCTGTTCATCTAAATAAACTCTCCATCCGCAGGCAAGGCGTACAAAGTCTTCCATTAAAATTGCAAAATTCTGCGCATTCATTTGTTGTAATAAGCCTAAATAATTTAAATCCACACGATATTGATTTTCATTGATGGAGAGGAAAGTTTTAATAGAGGTACGACTACAAGGAGCTTTTCTTGCAATCCCATTCCTTACACTTTTAGGAATAAAATTATCTCCCTTATAAATCCTAGTAGTTAAAAATATTTTCGAAGCTCCATCAAAAACTTTTATTCCTAGCTCATTTTCATTTAACTGGATGTGTAAGACCTGATCGTGATCTAATTTTTGAA
This sequence comes from Neochlamydia sp. AcF95, assembly GCF_018342455.1. NCBI lineage: Bacteria > Pseudomonadati > Chlamydiota > Chlamydiia > Parachlamydiales > Parachlamydiaceae > Neochlamydia > Neochlamydia sp. AcF95. The sequence goes on from NZ_JAEMUC010000065.1 coordinate 2,257, forward strand.
AAAGCTTTTTTAGATCCTGCTCAATTATCATAAATTTACCCAAACTTTAAAAGATTAAGAAGCAGAAAAATTTACTACTAAGCGATAGAGCCTTTTAATATATTATAATAAACAACCCATCTTTATTTCAATTAAACTTTAAATAAATGACTCTTTTATTAAGAAACACCTTCTACAGCAATTTTATTAAAACGTAATGCTCTTCTATTTTTTTAAAACTTATTAATTCTTAACGCAAGATAAAAAAATTTTTTCTAGTTTTTTATAATAAAGCATTTAGCAACTTTAGGGGTTAGCAAAAATATTCTAGATATTTTTATAAAACTTTTGATTTTATAGAAGAAATGCTCAGCAACTTACATGCCATTATTTTATGGTATAGCCCAATCAATAGGCTCTTGCTTTTTGGAACGCAGTATGTCATTGACTTTAGAAAAATGACGGCATCCAAAGAAACCTTGTTGAGCTGCATAAGGCGAGGGATGAGCTGCCATTAAAATGTGATGCTTTTTTTCCTCATGGCTAGCGATGATATGACGACATTTCTCTTGCGCCGACTTTCCCCATAAGATAAAAATTAAATTTTCTCTGCCATCTACTAAATGTTCAATAACCGCATCGGTAAAACGTTCCCAGCCCTTTCCGTGATGCGACAAGGGTTCCCCTTGCCGAACAGTGAGAGTAGCATTCAATAATAAAACACCTTGTTGGGCCCAATGGATTAAGCACCCATGCTTAGGCATAGGTATTTGGACATCTGCATTAAGTTCCTTAATGATATTTTGCAAAGAAGGGGGAGGACGGACGCCTTCAGGGACGCTAAAAGAAAGTCCATGCGCTTGGCGAGGTCCATGATAGGGATCTTGTCCCATTATAACTACTCTAACCGAGTCATATGGCGTCATGCGAAAAGCATTAAAGACTAATTCACGGGGAGGAAAGACATTAAAACCTTGAAATCTTTCTCGTTCTACAAATGCTTCTAATTCTTGTAAATAGGGCTTTTGTAATTCGTCTTTTAAAGCATTTTGCCAAGACAATCCAAGTTCAAATCCTGTCATAATCTTCTCCTAATTTAAAAGAAATTAACAAACCTTTTCAAATGTCACTAATAAAATTTATAAATTTTCTTTTCTCTATGCTTGTGAGGCATCTCTTAAGCACTAATCTTTTTGCTAAAAAGTTTTCACGGCCCTCTATCATCTTTTTAAAAACATTGACGATAAAGGAAGAAGGCCTTTATCATATGGCCTTTTAAAGGATACATATGATGAATATAGCTGAAAACAATTTAATTCGTTTTATCAATATATCAAAGAAAAAAGATGGAATTTTTGCCAACTTTAAAGTAAAAGGATTGAGAGGCGGTACTTCCTTTAGTGCTTCCATTTCTGTAGATATAAGTGCTGCTGAGGTAGATCCTACGGATCCTTTGGAAAAAATTATCGAACACTGTGCTCGCATGGCAGTCAGGGATTTCAAAAAAACTGAAATGCAATTCGAAGGCATGACTGCAAATTAATCATTTCTTATCTGAGTGTAGCGCAGCTTGGCTAGCGCACTTGCATGGGGTGCAAGGGGTCGGAGGTTCGAATCCTCTCACTCAGATTCTTATTCTTTTTTATTAATAATTTTTCTATTTAAAAGTAATGCAAGGGCATTAAGACTTTGTTCTTAAATTATTTGTTCCTGTAGTACGCTGTTTAAGACATTTCATAGATAGGCAGCTTCGTTTAAAGATTTCTTCTTTAACTTTTACCGCAATATGCACCAGCCCAAGAGGCTTACCAAGCTGCAGAAATGATATTATTGTTGGAAAGATTAGGCTTTTCAAACACCCCTCAACCCTTTATAAGTTAAAAAAAATATGACCGTGCGTGAAGAGATTCTGCTTATGAAGATTTCATTTTCCCCTTTCATGGTAAAATTAGGTAGATTTTTCAAAGCATAGAAGAGTGCTTATACGCTTTCGAGCAACTCTTTATATAATCATATACTTAATAAAAAGCTTGTTTTTACGGATAGAGTCGGCTTGGAAAAAGGTTAATGTCTTTTTCGGTTATGCAGACGTAGGTTCTTTAAAGGGTATTATATTGGAAAGATAGGGATTAAACCCACATTCCGCAGGTTAATTTCCATTAACCTATAATTTCTGAAATGAGGCTTAGGTCAAAACATAAGTTCCTAATCGTTAAATAGTTATCCAATCCCCCTGTAGCCGTAAAAGCTTTTGGATTATGAGGGATTAATTAATTTATCATATTCCCTTATTTCTATTTCATTGGGTAATGTAAAAACAATCCTACGAGGGTAAAGTTCTTGCTACAATACTTTTTCATCTTTCATGTTTTCACTTTATTTGCTTATGGAGGAGCACGAATAGTTTTTTCTAAAAAAAGCTGGAGGCCCACGTTCCTCTCTTTGAATTTAATCCCTTGGTTCCTAACTCGTTAAATAAATTAATCCTTTAATTTAAATTCCATTCCTTATTACTAAAAAATAATATCTTGAGATCGTTATAACCTGCGGAATGTGGGATTAAAAATTAAGAAGGGAATAAAATAACATGTGCTAGGGTTACAAAGCAGATGGATAAGTAAGGACTTCTTCATATAGCCTTGCTTTATAAGCTTTTTAGCTAGCTTATGGCTACTCAAGAAAGAGGTTTGCACGTTAAAGTGATAAAAAGCCCAGTCTCCTACCCAAGCCTCCGAAAATGCCTATCTAGTTAATGAGAGCAATTTTATAAAATGCGAAGCTGCCTAAGAAGTAGCTTGGAAGTGTATTATCTATTTTTTCTTAAATTTTGCTAGTACTTCTAATTGGTTGGTGCCAGGAAAAAATAAATAAGCTTGAGCGCAGATAAGTTGCCAGCTCTTTGTTAATTCTTTCCAATCTTGTTTAAAAGAGTTCCAACCGCAGCTAATATAATGCAATTCTTGAGGAAATTCATTTTCAAGCAAAGCGCTAAGCAAGGAGCGATCTAGGCCCTTACGCGGAGGATCTACAATTACTACGCTGGCATGATTTAATAGTTCTGTATGCGAGGAAGAGGAACCAGAAACTAAAGAAATATGAGAAAAGCCTTGGCACTGACGAGCTTTTTCAAAAGAAATTTGGGCCCACGGATTAATTTCGCAACATTCAATCTTCTCAGCTTTTTTTGATAATGAAAAACCTATTACTCCCACGCCGGCGTAATATTCAACAATTCTTTCATTAGCTATTAGACTACTTTTCAAATCATTTAACAATCTCTCAAATACAGCCAAGTTGGCTTGAGCGAAGTTGGCTGGATGGAAGCAAACCTTAGCACCCGCAATCGTTTCCCACAGATCTTCTTCGCCTTTTACTAATACCCATTCTTTGCCAAATATTGCATTTGTTCTCTGCTGATTCCAGTTAATCCATATTGAATGCCACCCTTCGGGATTTAGATCCCATAAAAGCTTGGCCGCTAAAAGCTCTTTTCTTTCACCAGGAGCATTTAAAACTAAAGAAAGCTGTACACGTCCGCTTGGCCTATTAACAACACACTGGACATAACGCAACAGCCCTTCCTGAGTGATTTCATCATAAGGCCTGATTTTATAAGCTTTGATCCAGGTTTTTAATTTTTCAATGGCTTGGTTAATTGAAGGATGATGCACCCGGCATAAGGGTATGTCCACTACTTGATGAGTTCCATTTTCATAAAGGCCGATAAGAGGATTTTCAGCAGAGCCTCTTACTGCCAGCTTAGCACGATGACGCCATTTCACCACTTGCTCAGAATAATAATTAAAAGGCACGCTTTGTTCAGAGAAAAAATTATAAACTTCTTCTAAAAGAGGGGGTTTATCAACATTTTCATTGATCGTACAACCTGAACAAACAGCAAAATGCGGGCACTGGATATCTTTATAAGTATTCATAAAAAAAATTTCTAAAAAATGTAAAGTAGTTGAGCCTTAAAGCTTTTTTAACAACTATCCTCCAGCCTTGATATTCAACTCTCTGAAGGAAAAAGATTATAAGACTCTTTAGTAGATTAGAGAAAGAATATACATCCATTGAGCCTTTATTTTTTCTTCTGCCCTTATGGATAAGCACTCCCTCAATGCCAAAAAAGTTTAATTTTTTAAGGGATAGAGAAATAAAATTCTCTGTTCATAAGTAGGGTAATTTAGGTCGATGAATTTGTGCATAGGCCTGTTGATAAGCTTAAATTGTTATCAACTGACCAGTTTTTAACAATCTATCAACAACTTATCAACCGACCCAGAACAGAAGCAAATAGATAGGGTTATCTACATTTCCACACCTTAAGAGGAAGAAGAATAAATTTATTAAGAACTATATTCTTCTTTAGCTTAAAGATGCTTAAAATTATTATTTGTCTCTCTTGTCAACAAGAATAATCTTGTATTCTTCGTTTTTTTTTATTATACCTTTGAACTATGAATAATTTTTCACCTGACTATTTTTTTGATCTTACTAACTTTGCACATGCTAAGCTTTTTAAAAGTTGTACTTTGGTATGGAACGCTTTGTCTCTTATCTCCTCTTACCTACAAACTCTTACTTTAGGAGAAATTGAAGCTGCTGTTCCACAGGGAACTTATTTGGTAAATCCTCATCTAATTTCTATCGGCCAAGGTACTATTATTGAGCCTGGTGCTTATATTAAAGGGCCTTGTATCATCGGCCAAAATTGTAGTGTGCGTCATGGAGCCTACATTCGAGGTAATTTCATTGCGGGAAATGAATGTGTAATTGGCCATGCTACCGAGGTGAAGAATGCTATCATGTTTGACAAAGCTCAAGCTGGTCATTTTGCTTACCTTGGCGATACAATTTTGGGCTCACGTGTAAATTTAGGCGCTGGAACAAAATGTGCTAATCTTAGATTAAATCGTAAAAATGTTTCTATCTATCTAGATGGGAGCTTCATTGAAACAGATTTAAAAAAATTTGGGGCTATTATAGGTGATGATTCGCAAATAGGTTGTAATTCTGTAACCAATCCTGGAACTTTGTGGGGCAAACAGGTGATCTGCTATCCATGTGTAAATGCAGGAGGATTTATAACTTCAAATCAGCTTATTCGTTCATCTCAAAAAATGGTCATTACTCCTCTTTAAAAGTCTTGCTAAAAAATTTATTATTAAAATTACTTAAAACTTACTGTCTATGATTAAAAATGATCCTTTTTCTTCCATTTTAGCACCTTACCAACTCACTTTCGAATCAAGCTTGTGTCAAGCTATCCCCCTTCTAGGCCCTAAAACAAACTTGCGTGACGTCTGTGAGTATGCCTTAATGAATGGTGGCAAGCGTTTTCGCCCCTTTTTAGTCCTAGTAATTGCTAAAGCTTTGAAGGCCTCAGTAGATGTATCTTTTGCTGCTCTTGCTGTTGAGTTTTTCCATACCGCTTCTTTATTGGCGGACGATTTGCCCTGTATGGACAACGATGATGTGCGAAGGGATAAGCCTAGTGCTCATAGAGTGTATGGAGAATCTCTAGCATTATTAGCTAGTTATGCTTTAATTGCTTCGGGGTATGAATTTCTTGCTAAAAATGCAAAAGTACTAAGTTTATCGGGAGCCCTTCATGCTGCCCAGAGTGACAGGATTTGCCTTCTTGCTCTAGAAAACTGCACATTTAATACAGGTCTTTTAGGGGCTACAGGAGGGCAATTTTTAGATATCTATCCTCCTGATTTAAGTATAAACACTTTGAAAGAAATTATTCGGATGAAAACGGGCTCTTTATTTGAGATTTCTTTTGTTTTAGGATGGTTGTATGGGGGAGGAGCTTTAGATAAACTTACAGACATGAAAAAAGCTGCTTATCACTTTGGCATGGCCTTTCAAATTGCTGATGATTTTGGAGATATCGAGCAAGATGCTCATCGAGGGAAGCTGGTCAACTTGGTAGCTAAGTGCGGTAGAAAGGCTGCTTTTAAAATGTTTTTAGAGGAAATAGAGGCGTTTAAGGTGATAAGCCAGCAGCTTAATTTGGAGGCCCCTGAGTTAAGCGCTTTATGTGACTTGCTTACTTCGCAAATCCATGAAGAAAAAATTAAATAAAGCGCGGAAAATTCCGCGCTAGGTTTGCTTAGGTAGGCAGGGTTGTTAATCCTTCTTCAATAAGTTTGCATAGCCCTCATGAGTCCCTTTTAGCTTAGCAAGAAGGTTTTTTATTTCCTCAGAGGAGATAGAAGTTTCTTTCAAAAAGCCTTCTGTAAGCTTAATGGCTTTTTTAGATTCTTCTCTTAGCTCTTCTGTTTCTATGCCAGTAGCGATTGACGCTATTAACCGGTCCAAGCTATCTCTTGCTATGAGCGAACTCCTATCCTCTTCCTTGCTACTTAAAGGATTGGTGTAGTTACTTAGGGCCTCCTGCAGAGCTTTTAATTCTTCATGCAGCTTACCTTGTAGAATTTTCATTTCTTCTTCTCGATTAGAATCGTTAAGCTTTTTTTCTTGAGCTTGATTGATAAAATCTGTTTGGGCAATTAAAACATCTACACCGCTATTATTTAACTGATCTACATCAGTTTCGATAAGCAAGCTTTTATTCTCTTCATTGCTACTTGAAGGATCGATGGAGTTGCTTGAAGCTTCATGTAAAGTTTTTACTCCTTCATGCAGCTTATCTTGTAGATTTTCCATCTCTTCTGTTTTATTAAATTCATTAAGCTTTTTTTCTTGAGCTCGATTGATAAAATCTGTCTCGGCCTTTAAATCTCTTTGGCAGCTATCATTTAAGCCTCTTACAGTAGCTTTGATCTTATTTAGATAGTTTATATTTTCTACATTAAACCTAGTGGTATCAATTTTTTCCAATATCTCATTTATCTTCATTGCATGGGTTTTAACCGCTAAGGTTAAAAGATAATTTGCCTGATGAAACGAGTAAACATCTATAGCCTGCTCAGAAGATTTTAATTGAATTTCTAGCTTAGACTCTTCTATCGTATCTTCAAGTTTTGCAATAATAGTCGTGCTAAGCAGCTTTAATGACGCGGAAAGTTTATCATTCCTATATTGCTCGCCGGAAATCCAATGTCTTGTTTTAATGCTCCTTATAAAGCTATTTAAACTATCCTTGATTAGGTTCCATGTATGGCCTTTCCATGAGACGCTTTGCTTGGGCATGCTATTAAAGCTTCCTAGGATTTTATTCATTTCAAGTTCTTTTATTTCTTCTACTCTGCGCATAGGGCTACTCATCTCTATCTCCTTAAATTAATAGATTGTTAATACAAACATATGATCATTCTATAATAAACTCTTAATTATAAGATATGTTTATTTTCAATTTGTTTTAAAATTAATAATTAATTCTTATTAATAATAAGGTTTGTTTGATTGAAATTAATAGCGGCGTCGTGAAAATGATGTAATACTCCTTGCGTTTAACAGGTAGCCTTCTATTATGCTTTATCATCTAAGTTAGTACCCACTGGCTAGGAGGCATTTTAACTTTTGCCAGCTTATTAATAATCGCTCTTCTAAATATATAATGTGCGTCTCCAACAAGCTAGCTTCCTACAGCGAGAATCTTCCGATGAGACCATTTTGCAGGATTTTTTTTAAGCAAATACATTTCTGCTTCAGCAAGCAATCTGCTAGGTTAGCAGCAGAACTTTTTCTAAAGCTGCCTAGCTTTATCGCCTCTTTAAGGCTTTAACCACTTATAAAGCATCATCTCTTTTGTTTTTATAGGACTTGTCCGTTTTCTGGCTTCAATCTTCCTCCTCCTAAAAACACTAAAAAGTCTGTACCTCGCCTGTAAGATAAAAGGAAGAAAGCTTGCTTGTAAGCAGCATCTCCATAGACATTCTTTGGTAGCAAACGATCATCTTCGTTAGCCACTAAATCATTCATTTTATTGCTATCAGATGCTGGTAATTTACTTGATAAATAATTTCATGCAGGTCTAGGCAAATGGCTAAGTAGCTCTTCGTCTAAACTCTCCACTTGCGGTTATCATGCTGATGCATTTTCTACTCTTTCTTCGCTCTACCCTTAAAAGAATCAAAGGCTATATCCTGTTGGACGCTTATGACCTAAATTCTTCAAGCTATTGCCCAAGTTTTTTAGCGCGCCTGCAGATGCAAGTATAGGCACAGGAAGTAACATATAGCTCAACGTCGGCAAGGCAATCTATTGAGAAGGACGCCTGTGCTTGCATATGTAAGAAAAGAGATGACAAGCCATCTAGACATTTTAGGTAATAGGTAATCAATCCCATTTTTTACATTATAAAGGCAGACTGACTGCCAATAAACTGATTTACGATCTTTTAGAGGAAAGATCGGTTTATATTTGAATAGGGGAAAATAGATAATTTACTCGCACAAATGGTTTGTTTTTAATATTCATTCAATTGCCTCTTACTGCAATTGAGCATACGATACAACACATAATTCTCTTTTCGTTTAGGCATAGCCTTTTCTGCAAAGTTATCGCCCTCTTTTATAGCTCTTTGTAATTCTGAAATGGCTAAGTAAATTGCGCCACAATTTTCAATTGGTTTAAGCTTAAGGGCTATAAGGAGGCTAGAAGAAAAGGTGAAAGTTAAGAAGAAGCTTAATTGTTTGCTAATAGGATAATTGGCTCGATCTAAAGCTAATAAGTCATGAGGAGAAGATGGTAGCGATTGACCCACCTACTCAAAAAGAAACTCTATCTTTTGGCTATTTAGGAATTGGAGGATCGTTTCTTTTGCCCTTCCTTAATGTAGGTAAGCAGCCCAAGCTACGCTTATAGATTGTTGTACTCTCTCTCTACTTTAACAACTTTTGGCCCTGTTTTTTTTGCCATGGCGCTTAATTTCTCTATTGTAGAGAAGAGTTTACAAACATACTTTCTTCTTTTCCATTCTCTTCTATCTCTATCGATCTTCTTCTTCTTTAAAGTTAGAAAAAAGCTGTTTGCAATCTCAATAATTATACCTTATGTCATTCTTCTCTATAATATTAACCTTCACTTAGGGCGATCGCTTCGCTAAAAATTTGGACAAGCTAGCAAATTCTAGTGCATCTGTAGGCTATAAATAAAGTATCAAGGCAACCGAAGAAATGGCTAGAGGGATATGAAGAAAATAATAAAGCTAAAGGTCGAAAAACTACACGTTAGAGGATCAATTAGAATTGTTAATTGATGCCTTGGTAAAAGCCATGAAACCTGTATTGATAGAAATGAATTAAAATTTTTATTTCTATAAGGAAAAGTTTATAAGCCAGAAATAAATATTTACCGTATAGGCTATAGCGAAATAGGCAAAGTTAAAAGCTGCCTTACATTCTCTTAATACGCTTTAGAAAAACTTCGCCCGTATACCCAGCCCTCTGAAAGATGTCTCTCTGTTTAACAAAAGGGATTTTATAAAGTATGTGACTGCATAAGGAGTAGATTAAAAGCGTATAACTTAATATTTATACGTCTTAAAAATTAAAGCGATATACCCAATTCCCTGAATGTTTTTTTGTTTATTTAAAGGGGGTTCATTTACAAAACATGCGATTGCCGAAAGAGCCTCTCAAGAGCGCATGATTGGAAATTAAAGCGAGAAGATTTTATTTGAAAAAGAGGGAATGTAAAAAGGACTTTTGCCTGCTTTGGCAAAAGTCCTAAATAAAAGGGCGATAAGTCTTGTGGCTTAAAGATTACAATTAAACTTCCATAAGCTCAGCTAAAGATTCTTCATTCTCGGACGCTTTACTTGTTTTGGCTGCAACCTTATTGTTAAGATGCTCTAATACTAAAGTTTCTAGTTCTTCTAGCAACTTGGCATTATTCTTAAGCTCTTCTCTAACGGCTTCTCTACCTTGACCTAGACGTTGGCCTTTGTAGCTAAACCAAGCACCTTTTTTATCCACAATATTGTATTCAGCTGCCATGTCAATAACTGCTCCGGTACGAGAAATACCTTCGTTGAACAGAATATCAAACTCAGCAGTTAAGAAGGGAGGGGCCATTTTATTTTTTGCTACTTTGACTCGTACGCGATTACCAATCTCTACATTGTCATTTCCTTTAATTCCTGCTGTACGACGAATATCTAAGCGTACAGAAGAATAAAATTTTAAAGCTCTTCCACCTGTGGTAGTCTCAGGGTTGCCATACATAACCCCAATTTTCTCACGAATTTGGTTAATAAAAATAGCGCAAGTGTTGCTTTTAGCTAGAGCAGACGTTAGCTTGCGTAAAGCTTGTGACATCATACGTGCTTGCAAACCTACGTGAGTATCGCCGATTTCCCCCTCAAGCTCTGATTTAGGCACTAAGGCTGCCACAGAATCGATGATAATTACATCAATAGCATTCGAACGAGCTAACGCTTCTGCAATGTTCAAAGCTTCTTCTCCACTATCAGGTTGGGAGATTAATAGATTATCAATATTAACTCCGATTTTAGTCGCATAGCTAGGATCTAATGCATGCTCTGCATCAATATAAGCCGCTACACCACCATTACGTTGAGCATTAGCGACTATATGTAAAGCCAAAGTAGATTTACCTGAAGATTCAGGCCCATAAATTTCCACTACGCGTCCTCTGGGAACTCCTCCAATGCCTAAAGCTACATCTAAAGAGAGAGCGCCAGTTTTAATTACACTAATTTCTCGCTCGGAAGAGTGTTTGCCAAGCGACATAATGGCACCATCGCCAAATTGCTTTTTAATTTGGCTAACTGCCAAATCGAGTGCTTTTTTACGTTCTGCATCGTTAGCTTGAGCCATAATGATCTCCAATTTTAATAAAAATCCAAAGAAAGAATAATAAATTTATACGAATAGATAAAGAGAAAAAGCATGAATGCTTGGTATGGAACAATTAAATTACCCAAGCACTTTTTTTAAGGTTTTTTACTGATTTATTTAATTAAAAAACTATTTTTTCAAAGAAGAGGGTGTCTTTCAACAGTAGCTAATTTATACCTCATAAGTAAGAAAAAAGCAAGGAAAATTTAGCTATTCCTGCGGCTTTCCATTATAGTAATGAATTTTTCGAATAAAACGGCCTTCTCCATCATAAATAGTAGCTGTTCCTTTTCCATTTAAAATTTCACTTATAGGATTTTTATCTCCTTTTTTGTAATATTCACCTTTCACGATTAGGTCTCGGTCATATTCCTCGATAAGCATTAAACTTCCATCTTGGTACCAGGCTGTAGCTAACCCATTGCGTTTATTATTAACTATTTCCCGCTGACTTTCGAGGGTGCCATTATCATACCAGGTTTTTACATACCCATTAATATTACCTCGATACCAATTAATTAACATTTTGGGACGTGCTTCTTTTAGGCCCTTTAAAAGAAAATACTCATATTCTTCCCCATTTTTTAAGCCATTCTCTACATGATAAAGGCGCTGTAGACGATTGTTTTCATCAAAAATTTTTACTTTACCTTGTAAAACTCCGCTTTGAAATTGCTGTAATTCTTGCACATTTTTTTTATTAAAGCTGGCACGATATCCTTCGCCCTCGATGATTTCAGCTATAAGATTCCCCTCCCTATCAAAATATTGGCCAGAAATCAATAGTCCTTGGCTAAAATGTTCCTGAGCAGCAATTTTTTTTGATGGCCAGTAGCGTACAGCTTCACCGTGGCGAACGCCGTGGCAAAAAATGATCGTTTGTAAAAGCTGGCCATTATCAAGATAGTATTCTGCTATGCCATTCGCTTGATTCTTGTGAAAAGGAATACGTTTCCACATCCTTCCATTCGGATGGTAATAAATAGAATCTCCTTCTAACAAACCCTTTTCATAAGTTATTTCAGTCTGAATATTACCGTTTTCATCCCATGCGCGCGCGCATCCTTCAAATTGCCAGCTTTTTTCGGCGCTAGATGTTAAATCTGCAATACCTCCAATAAGAGTAACCTCAAGCTTTAAGGTACCATCTTTATACCACTCTCGGTAAAACCCATAAGCACGATTGTTAACAGCTTCTAAATATTGGCGAGGTTGTCCATTTTCATAGTAAGTAGTAATATATGCTGGAGAGCTTCCTTGGCTATCTTTTTGATAGACTCTTAAAACTTTTTGGTAAGGCTGAGCTCCTAGAAAATCTACATTTTCGTATTGATTCAAGCGTTCTTTGTTGGTGATAGTCTCATTAAGCCCATTGCGATCAATTAAGTTGATGCTAATCAAAGCTGGCTGCTCATCCCTTAAGCTGGTAGGTATACATCCATGAGCTATATAACAAAGAAAGATAAGAAGGGGGAGGAGTTTAAGTTGTTTCATAAAGCTTAAAGAAATTCTCTTTTTAATAGTTTTAAATTTAGGCTAAAAACTTCATTATTTTCGGAAATATTTTTTCTATTAATTTTGAAATCTAAAATAAGAAGTTGAGGGGGATGAGAAGGAGGAGCGTAAGGTCCAATAGGAATAGCTTCAATGCGCGATAAAATTTTTTGAATATCTTCCACATTCACTTCTACAGGATGGACAAGAGTTTCGGTAGTCTCTTGAAAAAGAGGGTAAGACTGTACGACTCCTTCAGTAAAGGCTAAGCTATTATTATTGGATAAATACTCTAATCTTTTTTTCAAAATGTCATCAAAAGCAAAATTTTTATCGTTTTCAAGTTTTTGGAGACTTTCAATTTCTGGTTCAAGAAAAACCAAACTTTCTAAATATTTATCAATATAGTAATGATCGGCTTCACGAAAATGCTCGATAACAGCCCTATTGGTGGCTTGCTTCTTTTCACGCATGATAGCTGTCTCACGGGTACAATGGATTGTCTCTTTCAGATGGTTCAACCTTTCTAATTGCGAATAAAAATAGAGGGTCACCAAAATTAAGGGCAGTAATCCGATGAACAAACCATAAAAGAGAAGTCGCTGGCGAGGAATATTTTCTAACATTTTAACTATTCTTATTATTTTTATGAAGAAGTGGGATAAAGAGTTTTATCTTTTAAGTAAAACGAGGTTCTATAGCGACCATGGCTGCTATTCCATTTTACTTCCCCTTTAGGGTCTACGAAGGAATTAGGCTCAATCAATGCATCATGGAACTCGCGAGCTTGCTTGGGTATCGAACTTGTAAACTCCATTTCAACTTTTACCTGATATTTTTCCTGCCTCTTATGTTGTTCAGGTCTTTTAACTAAAGCGTAATGAAAGCTTTCTATTTGAATAGGGGGTAAAGGAAGTTCCTCCCCTTTACATTTTCCTCTAAGAGCATCTTGGGAGCCTAACCAAGCTAAAACATCGCTTACTTTAGGAATGATGGGTAGAAGGGGGAAAATATCAGGCTTACCCTGTAGGTTTTTTTCAACATAATGGACCCGTTCTAAAAGATCTTTTGCGGAGAGCTCTAAAATGCCTTTAGTTTGGCTATCAGAATCATTGAGCAAAGAATTGCTTTTTTCATAAGAGCTCTCAAAATTAGCGTAGGGTTCATTCCTAACCTGTAAGAGTTCAATATAATCTTGCCTAGCATTATCGAGATGATAAGCAAGATAAGATTGCGTAAATATATATAAAGCTGAAGCTAAAGCGATACATAAGCCTGCATAGGCATATAATGATTTGGTCAATCTTTTCCAAGGATGAGGATAGGAAAATTCCTGCCTACGAAAGTTAATTTTGTCTTTTAGAAGAGGAAGGCCTGCTAAAGCTATGCCTAAGGGGGCTGCAAATTCTTGCATTTTTTCTACACTTAACTGAGGAAAAATCTCTGGCTGGGGAAAAATTTGTTGCATTTTTAAATCTGAAGCTAAAGAGGTTCCCAAGTTGGGAATTAAAGCAGCTGAACCAGTAATTAATAATTCCTTTACTTCCTGCCCCCTGGCTTGTTTGGTGAGAGAAAAAACTACACGTTTAATTTCTAGGCGCAAACTTTCCCAAGCTTGGTAAGTAGGAACAGGCTGATTGGTGCCCAGTAAGTTACCGTTAGAGTCAGCAAGGTTAATCGACCCATCTTCTTCTATCAACGCATCTTTAAGTGTTTGTACTCCTCCTAAAATGGACTGAGCAGCCATAAGCTTGGAACCTTGTATAAGCACGGCTGTAGATTGTTGAGTGCCAAGATGTATGATACAATAAGGGTTAGGCGAAGACACACAGGTGATAGCAAAATTGTATAAAGCTGCGGGTATAGCAGTGATAACCTCAGGTTCTATCCGAAGCTTGGAACAGTATTTTAAATGTTTTTGAATGTAATCTTTGCGGGCTGCTAAAACAGTTAATAAAGACCCCTCTTCTGAATGGCCAATCTTAAGATAATCTAAGACGGCTTGGTCCGAGGAATAGGGTAGCAGAGGTTCGGCTTGAAAAGCTAATACTTGTTCTATATCTTTTTCTTTTTTTAATTTTATTTCGAGATGCCGTAAAAGCACTTCAGGAGTATCTAACGCTGTGATCACTAGATCTCTCTGCAGGCTTTTTTGCAAATCAGGATGTTCTTCATAAATGTAAAGCGGATTTACATTATCCAACTCTTCTATTATTTCAAACAGCTTGCTAAAATGAGGCTTTCCTTTATTGTAGGTTAGTTGAATGCCCCTTAAAAAGGTTTTTTCTAGCTCCAGGCCTAATGTAATAGAAGCCTCTGGCTTATCCAACATGCGCTTTTTCCTAAGCTTAAAATATTCCCAACAAAGGCCTTATTATAGATTAAAGTTCTTAGACAGAAAAGACTTTTTTTTATATATTAGAATCCTACTAATTTACTACCCCCTATTTTTTATGTGGCTGATTCCTATTGTTGATCTGCTTTTTCAAATTTATATGTTGATGCTGTTTGGCAGAATTATTTCTTCCTGGGCACCGCAACTCATGCAATATAGGTTTATGCAATTTATAGCTTTCTATACCGATCCTTATCTAAATCTTTTTCGAAAAATTATTCCTCCTTTCGGAATGGTGGATATAAGCCCTATTCTTGCTTTTTTTAGTCTAAGTCTTCTTAAAGATTTAATTATTTTTTTAATTCGATGAAAGATAGAACATCATTTCTCCAGGTGCCTTTTCAGCTAGGGGCTATTCAACTTCCTAATAATATCTTTTATGCTCCTTTAGCGGGATGTTCCGATTATCCTTTTCGTCAAATGTCAGCTAATTATCATCCGGGGTTGATATATTGTGAAATGGTCAAAATGGATGCCCTAGTGCGTTTCGATCAAGGAACATTTCATATTTTGGATTATGCTCGCCGCATGCATCCTATTGGAGGACAAATCTGTGGAAGTAAACCAGAAATTGCCGGCCAGGCTGCAAAAATTATTGAAGATTTAGGTTTTGATGTTGTCGACTTAAATTGTGGCTGTCCTGTCGATAAGGTGACTAAGGATGGAAGTGGATCGGGAATGATGAAAAACCCTGCCTTGATTGGCGAGGTCCTAGAAAAAATGGTGGCAGCTGTTAAAATTCCCGTGACGGTTAAGATACGAGCTGGATGGGATGAAAATCTTATCAATGCTCCTTTGATCACGCAAATAGCAGAGCAAGCCGGTGCAAAAGCTATATGTATTCATGGCCGTACGCGCCAACAGGGTTATCGAGGAGCGGCCAACTGGGATTGGATTAAAGCATGCAAAGAGGTTGCAAAATCGATTAAAATTATTGGCAATGGAGATATATTCGATGCCGTGGCTGCAGA
Organism: Neochlamydia sp. AcF95; assembly: GCF_018342455.1. Classification (NCBI taxonomy): domain Bacteria; kingdom Pseudomonadati; phylum Chlamydiota; class Chlamydiia; order Parachlamydiales; family Parachlamydiaceae; genus Neochlamydia; species Neochlamydia sp. AcF95. The sequence goes on from NZ_JAEMUC010000065.1 coordinate 17,874, forward strand.
GAAAATATTTGAGCATACCGGCTGCGACGCCATCCTCATCTCTCGTGGAACTTTAGGCCAGCCTTGGATCGTAGAAGACATCATGAGAAAGCTTCAAGGGGAAGAGCCTAGGAGCCGTACTTTAGAAGACTGCCGACAGGCCTTGCTTGAGCATTTCAATTATACGATTAATTATCAACAGACACGCCGTGCGGTGGTAGACATGCGCCGAGTAGGCTGTTGGTATCTAAAAAAATCTGCTGGGACACGAGCTTTTAGGGAACAGATAAGCCGAGCCGAATCGGTAGAGCAGGTACAGGATTTGATTTTAAATTTTCCGTTAGGAGAAATGAATGGAAATGAAATGATTGATCAATCAGAAGACGAGACATCTTGTTAAAAGGAGCTAGAAATCCTATGAGAGGGCTATTTAAGATTAGCTTAAGTTTCCCAGAATCAATTAATTTGCTAACCGTATGGCTTAATAATGAATAAATTATTTCCCCTTCAAGAGCCATTAGAATTACATGCTGTAGCCTCGGGCCGCGTGCAAGGTGTCGGTTTTCGATTAGCTACTCTCCATTATGCCTCTCAACTAGAGCTTACAGGCACCGTGCGTAACCTTGAAAATGGAAGTGTAGAAATTATAGCGCAAGGTCCTAAGGAGAAATTAGAAAAACTTCTTGCTCTTATCCAAGCACGCTTTGGAAGTAGCTATATAACATGTTTAGAAGTTATTTATAGCCCACCTTCCACTTCTTACCCGCATTTTCAAATTCTACCTTGAGAAGGGGCTCAAATGCTTAGTTTCTTTTTAGCATAATTCTAGACCTTAAGCTATAAATTATAGCTTTTAAGGCTATAGGTAAGCATTTATTATCCTTGGCTAATCTCTAACATTTGTTTATCCATGCTAAAGTTCCCTTTATTACCCAATTTTTCGGTAAAATACTTAATTCCTGGTGTCAAGGAAATATAAATGGCATTCCAGCCCTCATCTTAGAAGTCTGTTCTGCAAGGCGATCCTTTTACTACTTCAACTTCCTTACCTTAATTTGGCCCATGGCTTTTATCTCTTCTCTTTAATAGCCTTGATCTACCTCTTCTAGGCAGCTGCATTGATTACAATTTAAAGAGCATCCTTAAGCCTTCTTTATCAGATAGGTTGGCTGCTGTAAAGTGGCAATCTAGTAAAAAGCTTTTGAGTATCTAGTGACATATGTCTTTTTCTTCCTTTGATTTTTTCCCTATTTTTAGCCTTTTAAGACTTCCATGGTCTGCATTTTTCATGTTCTGGTTATCCACTAGGGCTGCTGCCGGCCCTTCTTTTTTGCTCATGGACATTCTTTCCTTCTTGTATAGGTATGTATTCATCTTTTCAAATTTCTCGGCAAGCTTCCTTCTAGGGAAATACTTCAACATAGCTTTTCAGGAAGGAAAGTTGTGAGGAAAATATCTCTATCGGCATCCTGGATCGTTTACATAAAGAATAGCAACAGACATGTCTTGCTTGGAAAGGTTTCCAAGTCTTCTTTCTCTTCCGTGGGAAATAGAAAAAAATATGCTTGATTCCTTCTCTTTCTTGGTCGCTCAATCCAGCAGAATAGCTAAGCATTATGCTTCTTCTATTGCTGAATTTGCTTTTATTTTATCAAGAAAGGAGCGGCCTCGTAGAATGCGGGAGGAGATAGGGATAGCAGACTTTATTGACCAGGCAGTAGGTAGCTAGGTGAAGAATAAGCCTAGCATAGGAATAAGCTGTTAAACACCTGAAAATGGAAGGGGATTTGTAAGCTGGACGCTTTACATGTATAAGGAAATAGGTAGGACTAATTTTGGCTCTTCCTTTAGAGCATTTTCCACTTGTAAATTAGCTAGCTTTCTATCATGAATTTTTCTTCTGGCCTTGTTTAATCCATTCTCCAGTAAAAAAGTTAATTTTTAATTTTATATAAATTATTAAATTTTTATTACCAAAAAACTTGGAGAGAAAGCTAAAGGTGGGTAAATTATCCCTATAAGGTAGCGTACTCGAGATGCCAATATGCCGATAGGAGACAAAGCTACTGCTATGGATAGATCTAAAGCATATAAGGCAAGTTTTTTTATATTTGAAGCTTCATTCGACACAGCCTGCTGCTCTATGGGCTTTCTTTTCCAAATCCTCCCTAAACATTTTGTAATAAGGTAAAAACTTAAACCAGCCACGCTGGCAACTAAGCTTGCAACAGCTCCAACTTTTCTCCCTACTTTAAATGCAACAGTGGCGGGAGAGCTTATTAATTGAATGAAGCAGTAAACTCTTCCTTTCCAGCTAGCCTGCTTGTAAATAGTAGGTACGTTTTGTCCAAAATCCGCTCTAAAAGGCTTTAAGACCTGATAGCTCGATGGAAATTCGTTAGCAAATTCCATTAATAAGCCCTTTGTATATTGTTTAATTAGGACTGATATTTTGTAATTGGTTAGATCAATATCTTTCTTAAGGGCAACTAGCTATGCAATTTAACCTTTTGAGCTATGCATTTACACTTCATGGCATCCAAGGCCTAATAGCTCGTTTCTTCCAACCCAGTCTACCCTAGAGTTTTACTACTTAATTGCAAGGCTATTAAAGCTCTTTTAAATTTTATTACAGTTTAATTTATTTATTTCTTTCTATAGTAAAAAACTTAATTTTTGATTTTTATATAAATTATTAAATTTTTATTATCAAAAAGCTTGGAGAGAAAGCTAAAGGTGGGTAAATTATCCCTATAAGGTAGCGTACGCGCGATGCCAATATGCCGATAGGAGATAAGGCTGCTGCTATCGATAGATCGAGAGCACGTAAGGCAGATTTTTTTATCAGTATAGCTCCATTCAACAGATCCTGCCGGCCAATAGGCTTTCTTTTCCAAATCCTTCCTAAACATTTTGTACTAATGAATAGAACGTGGATAGCCACACCGGCAGCTGAACATGCAGCCATTCCAGCTTTTCTCCCTACTTTAAATGCAACAGTGGCGGGAGAGCTTATTAATTGAATGAAGCAGTAAACTCTCCCTTTCCAGTTAGCCTGCTTGTAAATAGTAGGTACGTTTTGTCCAAAATCCGCTCTAAAAGGTTTTAAGACCTGATAGCTCGATGGAAATTCGTTAGCAAATTCCATTAATAAGCCCTTTGTATATTGGTTAATTAAGACTGATATTATATAATTAGGTAGATCAATATCTTTCTTAAGGGTAACTAACTATGCAATTTAACTCTTTGATTTACGCTTTACAGCATCAAGAGCCTAGTAGCTCGTTTCCTTCCATACCATCTATCCTACAGTCTTATTACTTAATCGAAAGCTTGTTAAAGCCCCTTTAAGTTTAAATCTTTGTTATAGTTTCATTTGTTTTTTTATTTATTGCAAGAAAAAATTTTTAGCTTTTTGCTTTATAAGCAGCTCATCTTGAACCTATTCCGCTCTCCTTTTGAAAAGGGCACCAAAACATATGAAAATAAAAAAACTTTTAAGGGTATTTTTATAGAGCTAGAGGAGATAAAAAAGTAAGGAGGTTTAACGTGCATCAACCCCTGCTCTTTAAATAGCCCTCTTTTGAGGCTGATACTTCTAATTTTAATTTACTAAGTTTCTACAATCTATAGAGAAGTGGGATGCTTTTTATTAATTATCATAAGATGGGCTAAGAGGATAAGTATTTTGCATACCTTAGCAATTTTAAGATAGCATTCTAGAGATGCACCTTTTTTAAGCCCCTCTAAAATGCATTTAAGAGGGGCAGCATGAAAACATCAAATATCTTTATTAGTAGCCATAGGATCTTTTCCTTGAGAAGGTTCTTTCCCCTCAGAAGGTGAAGATAAACCCTGGCATCCTGATTGAGTATAACATCCACAATGCTTATCTTGAGTACAACTACACTCTGAGCACTTGCAATTGTTCATGTTGGAATCAGCGGAAAGAAAACTAATCGCCATAAAAAAAGCGCCCAAAAAGCTTAATAAAATTTTCATATTTTCTCCTTTTTTAAATTGTTTAAGTAGGTCTATTTATTATTTTGTACAGAGCTAAAAACTTTCTATTAATTTTCTCCCAGATCAGTGACTGCTTTGCTTACCAAGAGGTTCGCTTGATGAGGAAGAAAGAAAAAATCCCTATTTAAGCTACCTAGGATTAGTCCCTGCGTGAAATTCATTCAAATCGCTTAAGCAATATCCTAATCTCCTCAATTTTCTTTTTTTGCTCCTCGTGATCGTGACAGAGGCAAGCTTGGGCCACGCATGAGGATAGATGGGTATCCAAGATACGCCTTTCGATGCTTTTTATAGCTGAACGGATGGCTCTAAGCTGAGTTAAAATTTCTGGACAATACCTTTCCTCTTTAATCATCTTTTTTATTCCTTCTAGCTGCCCATTTATCCTATTTAGATGTGGGAGTTGATCGTGATAAGAAGCTTGTTTAGCTTGTTTATGTTCACCCTCTGAATTTTTCATAAATGTTTTCTATTTTGTAAATTTTTACCCTACCCCCCTATGGTATAAAACTCATCGAATTATGTCAATAGGTTATCAAATTTTTCATCGACTCTCCTTAATTTTATTTCAGCCAGACCTGTTTTAATCCCACTATTTTTTCAATTTAAGGAAGCTTAAACATAAAAAAATAGGAATTTGCTTAATAAAGGCTTAGTTAATTGCATCCAGTTAATTAACATGTATGAAAATATTTATTGCTCGAATAAGCGATAGATAAGATATTTTAAGCATCATCCGTATGGATAGCGATGGGAACCGAGAGAGATTCCTTCTATAAAAGTAATAGATCTAAATTTTTATTTACTTCTATCCAAGATTTTACTCATTTTTTAGAGGAAAATAGAGAGTAAATACCGTTCCTCTTTTAGGGCGATTATGAACCTCAATTTTTGCTTGATGAAGATCAGCGATGGTTTTTACTACGGCTAGCCCTAATCCCATTCCATTGGATGGCGTGCCAGGAATTCGATAAAATTTTTCAAAAAGTCGAGGAACAAAATTAAGAGGAATACCTGGTCCTTCGTCCGCGACGGAAAGAAGAATAAAACCTTCTATTTTATGAGAAGAAATTAAAATTTCTTTACCTGGCTCAGAGTAAGCAGCAGCGTTAATTAATAAGTTACAAAGAAGAAGTTCCATCAAGGAAAAATCAAAATAGATAGGAGGGAGATCTTTATCAACTTCAACTTTTATGATATGTTTTTCAAGGTTTTTCTGTAAGCTTGCTAAGCTGGCATTAATCAATTCCGAGATGGTTTGTAATTTTTTGGAGACTTTGAGAAAACCTGTGCTTAATTGAGACATAGTCACCACATTTTCTACCATGCGACTTAAATAATTAGAAGATTCTTCAATCTGCTGAATCTTATGCGAACGAAGGTCTGCATTCTTGGCAAGCTCCGCACTTTTTAGCTCACGTGCTGCCCCTCTGATGGAATATAGAGGTGTCTTAAACTCCAAGGAAAGAGAGCTTAAAATGTTATGTTGAACTTTTTCGATCTGTTTAAGATATTCATTTTTCCGGAGCTTTTCTTCTTTAAAGGTCCTTTCCACATAATGCGCTACTTGCTGGCAAATTGTTTGAAGGAGGGTTATTTCTTCTTGCTGTATCACTTTAGGGAAGGTAGGTCGAAAAGCTAGAATACCCACTGTCTCTTTAAATCCTTTTAAAGGTAGGTAAAGATTGTTAACAGATGATAATGTATCTGTAGACCATCCTGCCATTTTTGTATTTTCAAATACCCAGGTAGCTACGGCTTTCTCTTTTTCATCTTTCAGCAAATCGGTCTCAGCATGGATCATAAGGCCATTATCAATTTTTTTTAGAAAAATTTCGGCTCTTCCGTTTAGCAGATTATTTAGGCGAGCGCAGATAGATAAGAATAATTCTTTATTAAAAGAAGTAGTCGCTAGCTCCTTTACAATTTCATAAAGCACTTGTGACTTTTCTTCTCGATGCCTAAGCAGTTGCTCCCGTTTTTTAATGCGGTCAGTAAGGATGCTTAAAACGCAAGTAGCTGCTGCAAAAGATAAAAACAAACCTGTCTCCACTTCTCCAAAATAAGTGGAATTAAAAGAAGGTAAAAAGAGCATGGACCAAATTATAGAAAAAAGGGATGCCGATAAAACAAGCGGGCCTTTTCCTAGGAATAGGCTAAACCCTAAGAAGAAAAAAAAGAAAATTAATCCTATCATTTGGTAGCTTAGATATAAAGAGCATACTCCCCCTAGCATAGCAATAAGTAGGGTGAAAAAAAGGGCCCATCCGTAATCTTTATAGGTGCTTGTAAATTCTAATTTAGACCAGGGAGATACATTGAAAGGGACAGAGGCATCATGGTGGATTACATGTACATCGATACCGCTAGCCTCTTGATTGAGAATATCCAGAAGATTACTTATTCCCATCAATTTTTTAAACAAGGTGTTTTGGGGGCGACCAATAATAATTTGAGTAACGTTCTTTTGTTTGGCCATCCTTTTTAAGGCTATTCCTATAGAAGGATCTGCCGTAGTGATAACTTCTGCTCCGAGTTCTCTAGCAAGAGAGAGGTTTTTGGCTAGCTGTTTCTGATCCTTTTCGCTTAACTTCTTCCCATTATCGACATGCAAAGCAATCCAAGGAGCGTCTAGGGTAAAGGCGTAACGGCGTGCAAGGCGAATTAAGCGCTGAGAATGAGGGCTAGGGCTAATCGCTACCATTAGGCGTTCAGAGGGTTTCCACAAGCTAGACCTTTCAGCACTGGGCAACAATCCATGCAGATCATGATCTACTTTTTCTGCTGTCAGTCGCAGCGCTATTTCTCTTAAGGCCGTTAATCGATCGACTTGGAAAAAATTTTTTGCAGCGATCTCAGATTGAGGTCCTATATAAACTTTCCCTTCTTTAAGGCGCCTTAAAAGCCCCGTAGGAGTGATATCCACTAACTCGATTTGAGAAGCTCTTTCTATAAGACTATCAGGAACAGTTTCACGAATTACAATGCCCGTAATTTCTTCCACTACATCCTTACGGCTTTCAATATGTTGGACATTTAAGGTGGTGTAAACATCGATTCCTGCTTCAAGGATCTCCATTACATCCTGCCATCGTTTCGTATGGCGTGACCCAGGAACATTGGTATGCGCTAGTTCATCTATGAGAACGATATGAGGCTTGCGTTTGATGATAGTATCTATATCAAGCTCCGTAAAAATGTTTCCTCTATAGCTAATGGATTTTTCAGGAATACTTTCCAAACCAACCGTAAGAGCAGCGGTCTCTTTTCGTCCATGGGTGTTAATGACCCCTATGACAATATCTACTCCTTCTAAGCGACGCTGTTGGCCATCCTCTAGCATCGCATAAGTTTTACCTACGCCAGCAGCCATCCCAAAAAAAATTTTAAGTTTTCCTCCTCTACTTTTCTCTTCTTCCCGGTTAATCAACTGAAGTAAAGCTTCTGGGTCTGGGCGATCTTCTTCAACCATAGGATGCTTGCCTTTTTGGTACCTTCTATAACTTTAATTTGATTTTATCACAAACCAATTGTCTTTACTTCCTCTTTTTACTCACTAGCCTTACCAAGCCTGTGGCATTAAGGAACCAATACACAATTTTATTAACTTAATGTAAGAAAAATTTTTCATTGTTTTTCTTTTTCTCGAAAAAAGGCCTGTCCTCCTTTCCTTTGAAGCCAAAATATCGCCCGTTCAACTTACTATCCTATTGTTGGTAAAAAAGGGATAAATTTAATAAATTTTTACCTTATTGATGAATGGTAAGCTTGGCTAATTAAAAGTTCAACCCTTCGAGGCTAGATCTCCAAGGCAGCTATATGCTTGGAAAATATAGCAAGCCCTTTGCCTCAACCTATAGGCGCTGCTTATTCCTTTTCCTTTAATTTATGTTCGATCATTAGTTCTTTCTTTTTCCCCTACTAAGAGAATTACCATTGGTAAATGTTGCCAATTTAACATTCCAGCAAGCTAAAGCAAGGCTTGCATTGTATTTATCTAGCCAGCCATTTTCTTGCCTTCTGACTAATCTTGATAAATCCCTGAACTAGAAGCGCATTATTGCGGTGTAGTCAACATCATGCCTGTGGGAGCCTGTAACAAAGCATTCAAAAACTGCTATGGGCAGAGTTTTCTAAAAACAGCATGCAGATAATCTTTACATTTTTTTTAAGTTTTCTTAGGAAGGAATGCTCTTAGAATTAGTTATTGTGCCTCTGGTAAACCCTCAAGCTTTCCCTCTCGCACCTTTTCCTTTTTTACAATAAAAAATGATTGGATAGGGCTAACATGCAACGGTTATGACTACTGGGGTAAATTCGTATAGTACAAAAAATGGAAATGCTTTTCTTGAGAATTTATGTGGTGCTTCCTAGCAAGGAGTGAGCAGATGAAGTAAGTAGACGAGCTAAAAATTTGAGTAACTTTTAAATCGGAAACGAGTAAAGCTCCCATACTTTTGCTAACTTTCTTCAAAATTTTGCTTGGTTTAAGTACTTTAACTTACACTAGTTGCGGCAAGTCATTTTAAAGAACAGCCTTGTAGTTTAATGTCTAAAAAAATTCCTGAAAGCTATTTAGCAGGACTATTTCACCTTAAGGTTATTTTTTGATTTAAGTGAATGGGGATAATAAAAAAGGATAGCAAAGGGAAAGTAATAAATAAGCACGTATGAAAGCAGGGAAATTGCATGAAGATTTTATTTACCATTTAGCATTTCCATCATGTAATCTTTATTCCAGCCGGCTTTTGCTCTTTTATTCTTGATTCCTGCTTTTGTTTTTGTATCAGCCTTTAGTAGATTCATCGTACATCTTTTCAAAACCGATAGATTTTGGGGGCCATGGTCTTTACGGATTTTGCTCTTGTCTTCCCCATAAGAAACATCTAATTGCCAATGAACCTTATTCTCTATAGACCAGTGCGAACGTATGCCTAGTCCATGCTTTTCAGCGCTAGCTTTTTCACTAGCAATATAGTATCTAGCTTCTACTGATGTCTTATCTTTAATGCACCTAGTGCTTCTCATACAGACCAGAGCATTTAGGTCCACCCATTCTTCTTTTTGAGGCAGCCAATCTAACTCATGGGTACACCAGAC
>NZ_JAEMUC010000066.1:0-7729 GCF_018342455.1 Neochlamydia sp. AcF95
AGTAAGAAGAAGCCTTTAACTAAAGAGGATAAAAGAACAAATCAAAGTTTATCCAGAGAAAGAGTTGCCAATGAAAATGTCATTGGCCTCCTTAAGCGATTTAAAATTATAGCAGATCGCTACAGAAATAGACGTAAAAGATTTGCCCTTCGCTTCAACTTAATTGCAGCAATCTATAACTGGGAATTAAATACGTGAGTTTCGAAAGAGGTCTAATAATATAATTAGCAGCCGGCCCATGCGTCCATTTCCATCCAAAAATGGATGAATGGCTTCAAATTGATAATGGCCTAGGGCAGTATGAATTAAAGGTGGAAGCTGCCTTTCATGTAGAAATTTTTCAAATTCACCTAAGCAATCCATCAAGTGATCTGGTGGAGGAGGAATGGATTTGGCCGTATTGAGCGTACAACCTGGTGTTCCTATCCAGTTTTGGCTACGCCTAAATTCTCCAGGGGTTGCATGTGACCTTCTAACACCTTGCATTAAATGGTGGTGAATTTCTTTAATGAGCCTCAATGACAGAGGAAGATCTCCTAATCGTTTTATCCCGTAATCGAGGGCTACAATATAATTTTGCACTTCCCGGAGATCATCAGGGTTTCGTTGCACACTAATCCCGACGCTAGCTGCTAGTATTTCTCCAATAGTTGCTTGAGTACCTTCGATTTTGCTCGAAAGAACAGCTTCACGGGTAATAAAGGGTCGCATTAATAGATGAGGATTGGGCAATTTGCCTCCTTCTCGAGCCAATTTACCTAATAAAAAATCCGCTCGTGACAAAGCACTTACTATTTGGGTGTTCCACTTGAATGGGGGTGATAGTGGAGTTGGTACAAAAGCTTTATATCCACTTTAAAGATTTTATAATTTGTCCGGCAGGTGATTGTAGTATGTCCATTCATTCCTCGGTGGCTATAGGGATACACTAGCACTTATTATCGAAAATGTCAGTATTCGCTAATAACAAAGAGCTTTATAATCACCCTTGGGAATAAGATTGTTTGTTATTCTCGAATTATTTATTTTTCGATAATAGGGTCGTTCTTTATCATCGCTAACGCAAATAAGACCGCTTTCTGTTACCAAAATTTGGGTTAAGCTGCAAAAGGAAGCAATTTCTTAGAAGATCGTTGTATGTTTTACGTCTTATCTTGTGCATTTATCCAGCTATTGCTTACTCTTTAATCAAGATCTCCCTAATCATTGCTCTCTTCACTGTTCTTACTGTAATCATTCGTTAATAAAAAAGCTTATTTAAAAGGTGTTAGGAAAGCAAGTGCGCACCGATTGAGTCTGCTCTAACACATCTATTTTTAAATCCACATATTGATCTTTACGTTTAATCAATAACCAATTTTTATCTTTTTCTTTTTTCCATTGCTGCAAGACAAAACCGCCTTTTAATTTATGGCCATGCAACTCTATCTCTAAGTGGCCCTTTTCTAAACCTTTTAAGCAAGCATTCTCAATATCCTTCTTAGCCTTCAATCCCGCTAAAGTGTAGATTCCTTCATCCCAAAGAACCACTTCTCCTGCTCCATAATTCCCTCGAGGAATAACTCCTTCAAAATGACGATAAGCTAAGGGATGGTCTTCTACACGAATGGCTAAGCGTTTATTGTAAGGATTAAGGGAAGGACCCTTGGGGATAGCCCAGCTTATAAGCACGCCTTGACATTCGATTCTAAAATCATAATGTAAATGAGAAGCTGCATGTTTTTGGATACAAAAAATGGGTAAGCAGCAAGAAGGGTCTACAGACATCTCTGGCATAGGGATAGAAGCTTTTTTTAATGTCTTTTTTTGCTGATAAGCTTTTAATATCATTCTATTCTCGCTTAACGATTAAATTTTTTTGGCCAGTTACCCGAGTTTATTTTTAATTAATCATCATTAAAATTAAGAAGCTAGAGCTCATTGATTTCAACAAAGCCTTTTTCTGTGGACTTTTGCTTTTTATCCCCCTCCTCTCTCTTAATTTTTGTATAGCCGTTTAAATTAAGGCTGTAAAATCAAAGAATGAGCCCTAAGTTTAAAGGCCTTAAATTTTCTAAAGGGAAGGTATAAAGTTAGAGGCGGAGAAATTAAGGATAATCCCGAGATATGAAACTGAAGTTACTCCTTAAAAAAATTTTAAGAGCGCTAATGACTACAGCGGTACATCTACCTTTCTTTATCCTTTAAATTTGTGATTTTTAAATAATCTTTTTATCGTTAGTTAAGGCCTTACAGAGATATTAAAAGCCGGTATTTTTCAAAGCGTTTTTCCGCGCCTAGCATGGCGTACTTCCGAAAGCATGCTAAGCATGCTTTCGGAATAACCTCTTGATTGATTATTTGGAGGCCTGCTTATTTATCCCTGAAGTAAACATGGAACCCTCAGCAAGCTTGGTCAGTTTTTTGTCGGTACTGGCCTCTTCTTGCAAGGTCTCATCCAAAAGGTTTACTACCTCGTCTAAACTCAACCATGCCGCATGGGCTTTTGCCGTTCCGTAACCAGCAATTTCATAGTGTTCGATTTTTTGGGCGGCACCGATCAGGCCAGCATCTTTTAGATCGTCGGGAGCGTGAATTTTTATAATCTCTTCGCCCTCCGCAATCATACCTTTCATCGCCTTGCAAAAGTTAGTATGACTAGCTTCTGCGTCTAAGTAGGATAAAGCAATTTCTAACCGCTTAACCTGCTGTTTAGTTTCCTGTAAATGCTTTTCAAATGCTGCTTTTAGCTCAGGATGAGAAGCGGCCTTTTGCATGAGGGGTAAGGCTTCCAACATTTGCATTTCCCCACTTAAGAGGTCTTGTAACTCATAGACAAGTAGATCTTCCATACTAGTGAACTTCATATTTACCTCCCTAAGTGTGTGCTTTCATTTTTCCATTTACTTAATTCTTTTTCTGCTTGGTCTTTTTTATAACCATAGTTTTTTTCCAAGCTACCTAACATTCGCTCCCAGCTTCCATCAATTCTTAAAAGATCATCATCAGTCAATTTGCCCCATTTTTCCTTAATTTTCCCTTTGAGCTCATGCCAACTACCCTCGAAAAATTCTTTATTCATTTTTTCTCCTGTATAGTTAAAGGTTTAATCAGATTTTATTAAGTCAGGCCGGATTTACGGTTTTCAACCGTAGTACTTTCAAAAGAATTTTTTTTGCTTGTGAACGATGTGTTGCAGATTTACGTGCTGTACTTTTCTTTTGCGCTACCATGAGACTCCTTTTGTTAACCTTATAGAGGTTAATTTTAATGGTTTTTCTTATGTTCGGAACGATTTCATCCGAAAGGCGACAAAATTTTAAGCCCTACTTAAGTGTAAGTCAAATAGGGTAGACGTAATTTAAATATGGCAAATGTAATCTTGAAGGTCAACATTATTCTAAGCAATTTTACGAATTTTTTAAAGCATGGCAGCTTTTCTAAGAAAAAAGGTAAAAATATACTGCCTATAGGAGTGAAAATGAATGATCATTTTTATTTATTCTTTCCTTTTTTTGAAAAAGATTGTGTTTTGAATCCTTTTTTGGCAAGATATTTGCTCCAGGAAGAGTGGCAGAGTGGCTGAATGCGTCTGTCTCGAAAACAGATTTACTCGTAAGGGTAACGGGGGTTCAAATCCCTCCTCTTCCGATTTATTTTTAACCCATGCAAGTGAGTAATTGTGATAGCAATCATTTTTTCCATCCATCGTTTTTTGAGAAAGATTTTTTAGATTCCCACGCATGATAAAGTCAATGGGCTGCCCCTCTTCTTCAGGAGTATCCATATACAAATGATTAAGGGTCCCCTTAGAAAAGTTGAAAAGTTAATACGGCCGACTCTGAGCATTTTTAAATAGGATAGAAAAATAAGAGATGAATAAGGCCTCGTTTCGGCTTACTCTTAGCTTTCTTCTCCATCTATCAGAGCCCCGGGCTAAATTTAGAGCGTATAATCATTAAAAATCGTATGTCTTACAATTTTTGCTTATTAATAGGGTCTCCTGCCCTTTTAATACAAAGGAAGAAGCGCTATTATGGCTTATAAATAGAGGGAAGGTGCTGGCCCACGTTTTAGCCTCATTTTCTCTGTAAAAACCGTTCATTGAATATAAAGATAAAGCTGGCGATAAAAAGAGTTTAAATCAATAAGATTATACTCTTTTTTTTTGATGTGTGTTTCCATTTTTTTACATATTTCACAAGCCTTAAAACGACCATAAAAGCCTGCACTGCCGGCTATTTTGTGGACAATGAATTGGAATTCTTCCCAAGGAAGTTGATGGGAATTATTTTTGATTAACTTTTCTAGTATGCCTAATTTTTCATAGCTAGAGCTTTCATAGGCCTTCATTAACTGCTCTGGAATTTCTGCTACCCAGTCGCCTTTAAGTTTTTCGTAAGCCTCAAGCTGGCATAACTGACCTAAGAGATAACGAGCTTCTTCAGAGCTCATCATCTTGCCTACTATATAGCGTACTTTTTGGGTTGCTTTAAGCTCCTGCAGGAATGAAACATTAGGCAAATCCACATAAGCTAAAGAAAAGGAAAGTTGATCAAGCATGACTAGCTGCTCGCAGTAAGACGAATTGAAAATACAGGCATACGAGCTTTGATCCCTCATTTTCTCTTGCGCCTGGTCAAACGTCGTTACTCCACTTACGCTCACACCTAAAGCTTCCCCCTCTTTTTTTATAAAATTACAAAAGTTTTTATCCTGATCGACACATAAGACCTGCATGAATACTTCCCTTACAATTTAGCTTATATTTTGCGTTAAAAGAAAGATGAGTTTGAGCTTGATCTTTTCTACTTTTAAAGCTTGCTCGCTGGCTCCCCTACAGCTTATATGACCGCTCAATCCGCCACTAATTGATTGCTTGAATGATGATTTTAAGCCTCATGCTAAAACTGAGGTTTTCTTGACAGCCTCTCTTCCCAATCAAGCTCTATAACTTTGGGGCGGGCTGCAGCAGCAAAGCACAAGATCTATTTGACAATTAACATTCTTATCACATAAAATGCATCTATTAATTTTTTGATTTAAGTATTATGTATGAAAGTCTCATTGAATAAACCTGTTTTCCCCCTGATTTCAGGTTATTCTTCATTCTTTTCCTCCCTTTTTCTTAGCTTGTTACGCTAAAAAACTTAATTTTCTTGCCTATGGTATGAAATTAAGGAAAATCATTTAAAAGATTAGAAAATTTGCTGACCAAGGAACTTTTTATATGTCGCAACCGCAAACAACCACCTGGAAAAGTCAGTCGGGATACGTATGGTCCTTAATAGGGTCTGCGGTAGGCTTTGCCAATATTTTAAGCTTTAGTGCCCAAGTTTACAAAAATGGAGGAGGCGCATTTTTAGTCCCCTATATCCTTGCCGTTTTCATGTTAGGCGTTCCCATGCTCATGCTGGAAGGCCTTATTGGTTATACTTGGAAGCTGCCGATTGTCTCTGCTTATCATAAAGTGTTAGGAAAAAAAGGAAAAGTGCTCGGCTGGCTCTCTGTGGTTGCTTGCTTAACAATAGGCGCCTTTTATATTGTCTTAACAGCTTATTCTGCAGCCTATACCTATTTTGCGGCCTCTAAACAGATCCCTTCTGACTCTAAGTCATTTTTTTTTCAAGAATTCTTAAAGACGACTGAAAGTATTCATCAATTAGGTCCTTTATCTTTTCCTGTCTTGATTGCTACAGTATCCATGTGCCTATTAACTTATCTTGTTATGATAAGAAATGTTAGGGATGGCATTGAAAAAATATGTACCTTATTCATGCCTTTACTAGCTTTTATCATGACAGCATTTGCTATTACTACGATGTTTCTTCCAGGAGGATTAGATGCTTTAAGACATTATCTGTCCCCTGATTTTTCTCGGCTAAATGACCCTACGCTTTGGCGTGATGTGTTTGGCCAGCTGTTTTTTAGCCTTTCTTTGGGTCTAGGAATTATTGTAGGCTACTCCCGTCATACTGATCAAAAAACCAATATAGCTCAGGCAATGTTTTGGGTAACGTTAGGAGACTTTGCCGTCTCATTCATTTCTGGCTTAGCAATCTTTGGATGCCTAGCTCACATCAGCCATATACAAAAGGTTCCGTTTGAGCAAATTCTTTCCTCAGACTCTACTTTTGAAATTGGTTTTATCTTATTTCCCAAAATCTTGCAATCTTTTGGTGAGCATTGGGCTCAGATAGTGGGTACAATCTTTTTCTTCTGCATTTTCATAGCTGGCATTACGGGAGTATTTTCTATAGCAGAGAGTATTGTAGGGAATGTAGAAAAAGAATTTACGCTATCACGTAAGAAAGCTGTCACTGTTACTATGTCGGCACTCCTTAGCATGGCGGTCCTCTTTTGTTTTGGTAATGCCTCGCATATTATCGATGCCCTTGCCCCCATGGTTTTAGGCATCAATATGCTGATTGGAGGGATAGCCCTCATTATTACTTTCCAATATGCTTGCCCTGCTTTGCGAGAAGATGCTATTTGGTATAATAGCTCTCAAGCTAGCTTCTTTTCTGTATCACTACGCTATGTAGGCCCGCTGCTGCTCACTATCATTTTACTTAGCAATCTATGGCATGAATTCCATACGCTTGACTTATCATCTTGCATTCGCTGGCTCTGGTTCACGATTGCCTTGATAGGCTCTGTGCTTATGGCTTATCAAAGGAAATACCAGCCTACACATGCATAAAGGGAATAAACATAGAAGAAACCCAGGGCTCTACATTCCGAGCTAAAAACAACATCTCTAACTTATCGCCTTTGCATGAAACTTTAACAGGTGTTGAATCGTTTAGGCTATTTGGAAAAAAAGCTTAGTATGCCAACTTACACAGCTTTATTTAAGTAAGTTATTCAGATGCATAGTTGTTAACGTAAGAGCCATTAGGCAAAAATATTTTCCTTAGGACTCTTACATTGAAATGCTTCTAGGATAGCTGCTACTAAAATATAAGCGGCATAACAATTTTTAGGAAGTTTATCCTCGCTTTGTATTTCTCTACCTGAGGAATCTAATAGTATTAATGTGATTTAGAGTTCTTTATTGAGTATATGATTATGTAAAGAGTTGCTCAAAAGTATAGGTTACTCTTTGGGGACTGCTTAGTGTTACACCTGCCCGATTATAGCTTGAAAAGTATCGTAAAACTGATTGGCTTAAATAAAAAAAAATTGGGTAGCAGGATGGACTTATCCACAGAAAAATGAAATGATTGCCACTTTTTACGCAGATATATCCTAAAAAAGGACAAAAAAGCTGTAAGATGAAGTTTATCTCTTCATTATTTGAAACCCGTGATCTAGAAAGTATCTGATATTGAATAAATAAATTAAAAGTTTTTCCAAACTCTTGTCATTTAAATTTAACGTACAGTAAGAAAAATTATAATAACCAGTCTTAAGTTAAATTATTTCCTATTGTACGCTGGCAATGGAGCTTATCTAAATTATTTTTTAATAGACTAGCTTACTTAGAAGCCTTTTTTCCCTTAGGGGTTTCTTCAACCAATGGATTTAAATAATAGACCTCTTTCGAAACTCACGTATTTAATTCCCAGTTATAGATTGCTGCAATTAAGTTGAAGCGAAGGGCAAATCTTTTACGTCTATTTCTGTAGCGATCTGCTATAATTTTAAATCGCTTAAGGAGGCCAATGACATTTTCATTGGCAACTCTTTCTCTGGATAAACTTTGATTTGTTCTTTTATCCTCTTTAGTTAAAGGCTTCTTCTTACT
>NZ_JAEMUC010000067.1:0-22500 GCF_018342455.1 Neochlamydia sp. AcF95
GTATTAGCTTATTCTCTGCTGCAAAGGCACTAACCATGTGAATTGCTTTTCCTTCACGGGCTATATCATGCGAGCTTCTTAATGTTTTGCCATCTATAGCAATCACTCCTTTAATGGCTCCTGCAATATTTTGGGTCCATTGTACAAAACATCTTTCAAAATTCGAGGCAGATACATAGCGGAAAAATCTTCCTAAAGTATCATGCGATGGCACGCCTGCTAAGCAAATTCCATGCTCTTGCAGCCAAGGTAAATTGCAAGATGCCCATAAATGGATGGTTGCCCAATCATCTGCACCGCATAAAATCGCCAAAATGCTAATCGTAACAATATCAAACAAACTATAGATTTGGTTTCTTTGCTTCCTTGGATCTTCCAGATCCTTAAATACAGCAAAAATACTATTGGGCTTATGCGTATCCATTCATTCCTCCTTTTTAAGGAAAAGAATGATAATTATACCCCTTGCTTTGTCAACTTAAATCTTCATGCAATTTCCCTGTGTTAAAAATATGAAACTTAAAACTACAGAGGCTTTTTACAAAAAGATCCCCATGAAAAAATTCAACAGTCAAAAAGCCAGTAGTGAGTAAAGTTAGATATTTACTAACTAGCCACACGATGGCCTGTCAGAGAATGCTTCCTCCTCATCATGTCGCTGACCTCTAAAAATTTAAACGATTCAAATCAACCTTTTAAACGACTAAAAAATTCTTGACTAATACAAGATAGTAAGAATATAATAATTATTGCTCAAATAATTTTTGTAAATTTTTATAGTTTAATATCTAATGCTAGACAGTTTTTTTATTCACCTGGAACAGGTGGAAAATATTCTATGGGGATATGTAGCTGTTCCCACCATCCTTCTATTGGGAATTTTTTTAAGTTTTCAAGCGCGGTGGGTGCAGATTGTTCAGTTTCCTCGCGTGGTAAAAACGTTTTTTGGCTTTTTGTTTGTTCCGGATAAGGATAAAAGTGGTGTCCATCCTTTACAAGCCTTCTTTGCTTGTGTAGGTGGATGCGTAGGCATTGGGAATATTGTGGGAATTACTACAGCTGTGCAAATCGGAGGCCCTGGTGCTTTATTGTGGATTTGGCTCACCGCTATTGCGGGAATGATGATTAAATATAGCGAAGTATATCTAGGAATTCGCTACCGGGTTCCCAATGCCCACGGAGGGTATAATGGGGGACCCATGTATTTTTTGCAAAGGGTGTTCAAAGGCTCTTTTGTTCCCACTATTGTAGGTGGTCTTTTGTGCATTTACGGAGTGGAAGTTTATCAATTCAATGTAATCGTAAAGAGCGTGACAGCCAATGTCAATCTTTCTCCTTACCTTGTTTTGGCTATCTTATTAGCTTTAGTAATTTTTGCAGGGCAGGGAGGCGTGCGTCGAGTAGGCAATATCTCAGGAATTTCTATTCCGCTTTTCGTGTTTATTTATCTAGGCATGGGATGCTGGGTACTTATCCAAAATATCGATAGGATTCCTGAGGTTTTAAGAGCAGTTTTTAATACAGCTTTTACAGGCCACGCCGCCGTGGGAGGTTTTATTGGCAGTTCAGCCATGGGAACGATATCTCAAGGAGTCCGTCGAGGATGTTATACGGGTGATCTAGGGGTAGGCTATGCTTCTGTTATCCATAGTGAAAGCTTTGTTAAAATACCAGAAAAACAGGCCTCCCTGGTAATTTTTGATATTTTTGTGGACACCTTCATGATTTGTACCACCAGTGTTCTCATTATTTTAGTAACAGATCTATGGCATCAGCCCATTAATTCTAGTCTGCTCATTCAAACAGCTTTAGCGCAATATTTTCCTTACATGGAATGGTTTATGCCTTTGTTTTTGTTCCTGCTGGGATATTCCACTATCAATGCTTATTTTTGTGTAGGTCTTAAATGCGCTGAATATTTGCACCCAAGGAAAGGTCGTAGGTTTTACTATATCTATGCTGTAATTACTTTAGGCGCGTTTGCTTTGGTAGATACAGCACAAGCACAAACTGTCATGACGATTGCCGGAGGACTTTTACTCGTTCTAAACTGCTATGGAATTTTTAAGTTACGGCATGAGATCTCTTATAATTTCAGTTTTCTTCAAAAGGAGAAGACCGAAGGATGTTCGATAGCCGCATCGGCGGACTTAAGCTGAAAGTAGGCATAGGCACTTCTTTGAGGCTTTCAGCGCTACTAAGGCGCCAATCTAACCTTGCTCAATAGAGATTGTGCCTCTATCGCTAGATGCCTAGCTCCTTGCAAGATATCTAATAAGGTGTCTCCACAATTATTTTTTCTCCCCTTTATTCTAAATCTAGTAGTATAAATCATAGCTTGTAGAGTTGTGGATAAGTATTCATTATCTTGTAATAATCTCCGCCATGTGTTTATCTGCGTTAAGGTTCTTTCTACTACCACCTTTTCGGTAAAGTACTAAATTCTTTTTGCAAAAGAATATAAAAAACATTCAGATCTTCATTCTACAGAGGTGTTCTATCTGTGGCCTTTTTACTATTTCAACTTTTTTGCTATGTTTTAAACGATAGCTTTTAATCTCTTTTCCTTAATAACCTTGATCTACTCATATTTTTTCTAGTAATTTTCCTCGAATGAGCTCGATGTGTTCCCCTTAAGTATTCTTGAAGAGGGTAGTCATATTTTCAGATTTTCTAGGAAGCCTCGCTATAGAGAAATAATTAAACAGCGTCTTTAAAGAGAAGTATCGTGAGAAATATGGCTCTATTGGCACCCTGCACAGCTTACATAAAAGGTAGCGTCTAACCAAGCTGTTCTAGAATGTATACAAGACTTCTCTCTTTTTTCATAGGAAGCAGCCCTCCTCCTCCCTTTTTTTCTTATCGTTCAAATCTTTAGAATAGCCTCTAAGCATTAAGCTTCTCTTCTCCTTAAAAGCAGCAGCCTTGGGGCACATTCTTTATATGCTAATCAAAATTAACTGGCCTAATGTAGATTCTAACTTATGCTCACCTCAGTTTTTCCTGTTTAAAACAAATTGGTTTTTCCGCTCCTAAAATTTTTCAAAATTCTTATTATATTGAAAGGTCAATGTTTTAGAAAAACTTTCGATTTTTGAAAAAGATTAGTAAATAAGTTTTGTATTTCAAAAGTCTTTTCTAGGGCTTTTTCCTATAAAGCCAACTTCTTAATGGACTTATTTAAGGAAAAAATAGTATGAATTCCTTTTATATATCTCGTTGAAAATGATATAAAAACGACAAGTGAAAATTTTAGAAGTGCATGCAGACTGAAAAAGAAGTAAGGCTAAATTTACATAAAAGGCGGTAAGTAAATGAGTGTAAGCAATTCGGGTACAAAACCTTGTATATTCCCTGAATTCCAAAGAATACAAAATGATCCTAGTTATTCTCTAGGGGATACGGACGCCTTTATAGAAATTAGCCTAAAAATTTTTAAAAAATTGACACTTCAAGATTTATGCCAAGCGCAGCTGGTTTGTAGACAATGGAAGCAGTTAATTGGACAAACGGATGAAGCGAGCAATTTTCATTTAGAAAGCTCTAGAGTTAGCTTACCCAAAGAAAAATTGCCAACTTGTGATAAAGAAAATCGTCTTGATACTTTTCCTTTTCTTTGGGATTCGCAACAGATAGCAGCATCTTTATGGGATGATTCTTCAACTATTATTAATGAAGCAATGAGAGAAAAAGTAAATACTGCCGCTGACTATCTTAATAAGGAAGGGTTTGAATTAAAAGGTGTGCCAAGTGATGGCGACTGCTTCTTTAGTGCTTTTTTAGCAAGTTACAAACAACTTTCTAGAAAAATTCCTTTGCTAGACGAGCACAAAGATAAAATTTTTTATTTAAGACAGGTGCTTGCTGATATTGTTAAACACACAGACCGTAAAAGAGCAGAAGAAATAATAGAAAAAGGAACTTGGGTAAGCGGCTTGGGAGAAGGAGACTTATTAGCACCTGCTTTATCTATTCCTATAAGATTGGTAACAGTTAATGAAGAGCATTTGATTTGTGGCATTCATGATAGGCTGATTTTCTCAGACGCAAGCTCGCCTGAAGATTCTAGATCTTCGGAATGGGAAACTATTCCTCAAGAAGAAAGGCCTACAGAATATATTCTTATAGTGGATTTAGGGGGTCATTTCATTCATGCTCAAAAATCTTTAAGACAAAATCCTTTTTCTTTATTGAAAACAGAAGCTTCTTATGAGAGCATCGATTATTTTGATAAAATTGCTAATTATATAGAAAAAATGGTCTATCCTATCGATCAGAGCAGTAATGCTTTAACAAAAGAACAGTTAGAGAAAGCAGAAGAGATTTTTACGTTAGCTTTAAAACTTGCCGTCCGAAAGAATGATCGTATCCGAGAAGCCATTTGCATGGAAAGATTAGGGGATGTATATGTGGGTAAAGGAACACATGAAACACTTTTGCAAGGGGCAGGGCTTTATAACCAAGCTTTACGCTTAGCACCTCAGGAGCGACACAAACTTCTTAGGGATAAAATTTCTAAAGTCCATGACCTATTTGTTAGAATTTGTGAAAGCACACCTTTAAATCCTGCAGCACTAGAAAAACAATTCGAAACTAATTTACATACATTAAAAAATCTTAAAGAAGAAACACAATGTAAGCTTCAAGTTTTATCAGAAAATCCTTCTATGGAACAGGCTAGAGAGCTTCAAGGTGAGATTTCTCAACAGATAAAATTTAATTTAGGGCATCTTGCAATACAGCTTTTGCATCACTTACAATCTAAACCCTGTAAAACATCGATAAAGACCCAACAAGCTAATAATTTTACTGAGCAAGAAACATTAAAACCTCCTAGCTATTTAGTTATTCTACCTTTAAAAGTTTTTCAACAGATTTTTCTTTCTTTTAGCAGCTTGAAAAATGATGAATTAAAAAGAGTTCTTAATGCTAAGAGCTGTGCTCGTATATTTAGGCAGCACCTGCCCAGTAAGGTGCAGTTACTGAATCAGTACCAACCTCAAAAATTATTAAGCTATCTTGATAAAATTGCTGATCATTTAGAAAAGATGGTCTATTCTATCGATCAGATTAGTAATGCTTTAACAAAGCAACAGTTAAAAGAAGCAGAAGAGGCTTATACTTTAGCTTTAAAACTTGCCATTCAAAAGAAAGATTCTATCCAACAAGCCTTATATATAGAAAAACTAGGGGATGTTTATGTGGGTAAAGGAACGCATGAAACACTTCTGCAAGCGGCCGGACTTTATCGTTATGCCTTACGCTTAGCACCTCAAAAAAGGCATGAAATTCTTAGAAGGAGGCTTTTTAGGATCCATGAACTGCTTATTAGGTTATGTAATGGTAAAACGTTGCACTCGGCAGCCATGAAAAGGCAATTTGCAGCTAATGACCAAGCTGTAAAAAATCTTAGAGATGAGATAGAGGATAGCATTCAAGCTTTACCGAACAATCCACCTTTTGAAAGTATTAGAGAGCTTTATAGTAAGATTGCTCTACGGATAAAAGTTTTCTTTGGACATCTTGTAATGCAGGCCTTAAATCATATAGGGGATGAGCCGTGTGAATATGCTATGATAGGCTTTGGTTCACTAGCTAGGGAAGAGATGACGCCTTACTCCGATCTAGAGTTTGGCATTCTTATAGCAGAAGATACCCCTCTAAATAGAAAATATTTTCAGAATCTTACAAGTCTCATTCATTTAAAAGTTATCAATCTAGGAGAAACTATTCTTCCTGCTTTAAATATTCCTTGCTTAAATGCCATCAATTTTTTTGATGACATTACACCACGGGGCTTAGCTTTCGACGGAGCGGGAGTAAAAGGAAAAGGCTGTAAAACTCCTTTTGGTAATAGAGAGACTTTTGAGCTCATTCAGACTCCTGAAAAAATGGCCGAATATATTGCCCAAGCCGAAGAAGGGAAATGGTGGCATGAAAAAGAACCTCATCTTCCAATGGAGCTTTTAACCTTTACTCATCTACTGGGCAACCCTAAGTTAACCGACCAATATAGCCAAAAAATTCAAGAAAAACTTAGTGTTTCTTATCGAGAAGGTTTTAATCTTCGCCAACACTTAGCCAAGCAGCATTTAATAGTAGCTGATATGGAAAATTTTAATCCAGCAATGGATGATTTAGACAAACAAGGCATGCTTTTTAAGGTTAAAAATGATTTTTACCGCTTCCCTCATTTAGCATTAGATAGAATAGCTCTTATTAAAAAAGTAAACGCCTCAGATACATTTACTAGAATCGATCAGTTGGAAAAGCAAAGCACTTTAAAGGGGAATGCTGCTGAAAAATTAAAGGAATGGATGAGTATAGCTTTATTTATGCGCCTTAAAACTTATGCTCATTATAAAAAACAGAATGAAATGATGAATCCTCTGACTAGGCCTTTCAGATTTGATGATTCTGCTCTTATTAAAAAACAATTTGCTTTAGAGCCAGAAGCTTTAAAAAAAGTTAGAGAAATTTATCAAGTCTTTATTCCTTTTTATAAAGCCTTCAAAGCTTTTTTATTAAGCAATGAAGACGATTTTGAATTTTCTAATTTAGATGATGGCTCCCCCGAAACCCGAGGTGATATAGCTCGAAGGCTTTTTCAATTTGAGGAAGCCGAAAATTTGTATTTCTTAGCAAAAAAAAATAACCCACAAAATTCCAATGCTTTCAGCGCCCTAGGACTTATCTATAAATCTCAAGGGAAATTAGAGTTAGCTGCTGAGTACACCCAGGAAGCGCTAGAAATTGATCTTAAGCTCTTTGGTGAGAATCATCCTCATGTAGTAAGAAACTACAACAATCTAGGGCTTATCTACCAAGAACAAGGAATCTTAGATAAGGCGGTTGATTATATCGAGAAAGCTCTTACTATAGGCTCTAAGCTTTTTGGTGAGAATCATCGTCTGGTTGCAGTTTTCTATAATAATCTAGCTATCTGCTATCGCACACAAGGAATTTTAAAAAAATCCATTGAATATACTAAGCGTGCGCTCCTCATTAATACTAAAATTTTTGGTGAAAATCATATTAGCGTGGCGTTACTTTACAGTAATCTAGGCACCCTCTATCAAGCTCAAGGATTTCTAGATCGGGCTGAGGAGAAAGTCCAAAAAGCACTCAAAATAATCCTTGAGATCTTTGGCCAAAATCATTCAATAGTAGCCTCCACTTATAACAACCTAGGACTTATTTACAAGGATCAAGACATTTTGAACCAAGCTGCTGAGTATATTGATAAGGCTCTAGAAATCGATCTTAAACTTTTTGGAGAAAATTGTCCCTCAATAGCAAGATATCATAATAATCTGGGACAGATCTGCTTAGACCAAGGAGAGTTAGAAAATGCAGTTGAGTATACCAAGAAAGGACTTATAATTAATCATAAGCTTTTTGGAGAAAATTCTCCTCAAGTAGCAAATGATTATGCCAACTTAGGGCTTATCTACCAGCATCAAGGAAATCTAAAAGAGTCGGCTGAGCATGCCGAGAAAGCGCTTGCTATTAGACTTAATCTATTTGGTGAAAACCATACTAGCGTGTCGCTACTTTATAATAATTTGGGCCTTATCTACCAAGACCAAGGCTATTTTGGCTGGGCCACTGATTATATTAAAAAGGCACTTGCTATTGACCTTAAACTTTTTGGTGAAAAGAATCCTCAAGTGGCATGCCTTTACAATAATCTAGGGCAAATTCACAAAAAACAAGGAAATTTTGAGAAAGCCATTAAGTATATCAATCTAGCGCTGAACATTGAACTTAAGCTTTTTGGGAAAACTCATTCTAATGTGGCAAGCCGTTATAATAATTTGGGAATGATCTACAAGGAACAAGGTAATTTAGAAAAAGCATCTGAGCTGATTACTGAAGCGCTTATCATTAATTTTAAGCTTTTTGGGGAAAATCATCCAAGTATCGCGATTACTTACAATAATTTGGGACAAATTAGTCAAGCCCAAGGAAATTTAGATGAAGCTGTTGGCCATACACTAAAAGCCTTAGCCATTGATCGCAAAAGATTCGGTGAAGTTCATTTTACTGTGGCCAGAGATTACAATAACCTAGGAACAATTTATAAAGAACAAGGAAAGTTAGATAAGGCTTTAGGTTATGTTCATAAGGCGCTTGATATTGATCGCGAGATCTTTGGTGAAAATCATCCAGATGTATTAAGAGACTATAACAATTTAGGGCTTATCTATCAAGATCAAGGCAACTTAAAGGAAGCTATTAAGTATAGCAAGCAAACCCTTAGGATGGCTCTTCGACTTTTTGATAATGCTAATCCTCAAGTGGCAATTTTTTATAATAATATGGCAACTGTCTACTTAAAACTAGGAAAGTTTAATAAAGCGGCAGATTACAGTAAGAAAGCGCTTGCTACCAACCTTGCCCTGTTTGGTGAAAATCATCCTAGTGTGGCAATTATTTACAATAATTTAGGAGCAATTTACCAAAAACAAGGCGATTTAGAGCAGGCGGTAGAGCTTACCAAGAAAGCGCTTGATATTGATCGCAAGATCTTTGGTGAAATTCATCCTAATATGTTAAGGGCCTTCAATAATCTTGGGCAAATTTTTAAAATGCAAGGAAAACTTGATATAGCGGCAGAGTATATCAAGAAAGCGATTGCTATTGAGTTTGAGCTTTTTGGTGAAAATCGTCCTACTATGGCAGGCCTTTATAACAATCTGGGAACACTCTATCAAGAACAAGGAAATTTAAAGCAAGCAATAAAATATAGCAAGAAAGCCCTCGTCATTGAGCGCAAACTTCTTGGTGAAATCCATTTTGATGTCTCGAGAGATTATAAAGATTTAGCCAACCTCTATAAAAACCAAGGAAAATTAAATAAAGCAATAGAGCATACAGAAAAAGCCCTTGCCATTGATCTTAACCTCTTTGGCGAAAGCTCTCACACGGTGGCAAATCTTTATTCCAACTTGGCACAGCTCTACACTCTCCAAGGAAATCAAAAACGCATGATTGAGTGTTCTTTTAAAGCCAGTGAACTTCTTACTAAAATTTTGGGTGAAAATCATCCTGCTGCAGTTATGTTAAATAATACATGCAAGACACTTTTATTATTGTTAGGTAGTAATGCCCAAAGCTAAATAATTATCCAGTATTGTATTCATCTAGGAGTGGAGGCTAAAGAAACCGAATCGAATGGGGAGGATTAAGATAGAGGGGAAAAAGTAGGCAGTCGCAGGGAGGGACTATTTAAGATCATGATGTTAAAAAAGATAATGTAAATCAGAAAGTGCGGTATTTAGAAAAGATAGGTATTTGCAAGCATTTTTGCCTTTGCAGATACTCGTAAAATCACCTTTAAACCCTAAGCCTATCCAGTGATTGCTTACATTAATAGAGAGGCAAAAGTATGATTTCTTGAAGAATGGACAATTTTGTTGAGCAACCTCTTAAGGCTAGTATTTTGTTTCATTGATTGGCGATACCCTTCTATCTTTCACCCTTTTTAGTCGGTGTCATGATTTAGACCTTTAATCACAAGGAGAAAATGTGGGAAAAACTCTCTTTTTCTGAAGATCTTTATGATTAAAGCGGGGAGGAACGCTAGCACTTGAAGATCATTAATAGTCCTCTTAGGTTTACGTATGAACGGCTAGCAGATGGGTAATCTTCTAAGAATTAATGAGAGCTTAAGGTTTAGCTGGGTGCAATGACAATAGCTTGGCAATGTATTGTCTATTGGCATACACATAGTCTACTCCAGAATAAGCAGTATAAATTCCTGCTATACCTACCACCCATGTACATATGTATTGTAGATCAGGGCTGGATAAATAGCCTAAGGAATGAGGAATCATAAGGATTAATACAATTAAAGCAGCCATCGCTTGAATGCCTGCTTTAATTTTCCCGCTGGTACGCGCTGCTAAAGCAAACCCTTTAAGTGCACAAATGGTTCGAAGTGTGCTAACTACAGAATCACGATAGACAAAGATAAAAATTAAAGCTAAGGGCAATCTGACAGGCTCTGCGGTAAATGTTAAAAAGTAAGAGAGACGCGCAATGCTATCAGCCATAGGATCTAGTATTTTTCCAAAATCGGTTACTTGGTTATATTTGCGCGCCAAATAGCCATCAAAGGCATCTGATAATTCACTAACGCCCAGCAAAAAAAGTAAAACATAGGGTAAAACAGATGGATTAATTTCTAAATAATCATGGTGAAGATAGACTAAAAGAAAAATGGGGCTGATAAAAATGCGAATAAAGGTAAAGTAATTAGCTATACTCAAGAAGTGACCTACAATTTAAAGGATTTTAGCTTAACTTTTACAAAACTTTAGATTTATTTTCTCTAAAAAAAGATCAACTTGTAAATTTCCCTTTATAAAGGGGGTTTTTTAGCTTCTTTTTTCAGTGGTTAGGATGCTCTGATAGATGTTTAAATATTCATCAGAAGGACTATTCCAGCTGAAATCTGTGTTCATTGCACGAATCATAAGTTGGCGCCAGCGGTCGGGATGATGAAACCAACATTCAAAAGCTCTATCTAAAGCTGACTCAATTCCTTTAGCATCAGGGTATTCGAAAACATATCCATTTGTTTTTTCAATAGTTTTTCCAGAATAATCTACATCCCAAATCGTATCTGCTAACCCTCCAGTCTTACGCACAATAGGGATAGCCCCGTATTTAAGGGCAATCATCTGCGTTAAGCCACAGGGTTCAAATAAAGAAGGTACAATAAACATATCTGAAGCGGCATAGATCAGATGCGCCAGTTCTTCGCTGTGATGTAAAATTAGGCGTACGTGAGGGTGCTCATGAAAATGGCGATTAAGCTGTTGAAATTCGGCGTTAATGCCCTCGATAGGGCTAGATCCTAGTAACAAAAATTGCCCTTTTTTTTCTAAAGTATAATGAAGAGCGTGTTTAATAAGCTCGATGCCTTTTTGAGGAACCAAACGCGCAATACAGCCTACAATCGGACGATGTTCTTCGGCTAAAAATAAGCGTTCTCTTAAGAAATTTTTTATGTAAGCTTTTTTATCTAGCGTATGGCGATCTTTTTTGCTTGCCGGTGCTTCTCGAGAGGAATAATGTGTAGGAAGATAACGATCGATCTCCGGATTCCAGTAGGAATAATCAATCCCATTCAAAATACCTTTAAATTTGCTTTGATATTTAGATAATGTTTTATCTAAACCGCGCCCTCCTAGAGGTGTTAGTACTTCTTTTGCATAATTAGGTGAGACGGTGGTGATATGATCTGCATAAATGATCGCTCCTTTTACTAGGTTGATAGCCTCTTTATATTGAGCATCTTGCATTATGTCTGGGAGAAGATAATGCGAGCCCTTTAATCCTATATTATCAAGATTACTACTCGAACAATGTCCTTGATATTCGATATTGTGGATAGTAAAAACGATTTTAGCCTCTTTAGCGCCCTGAAGTCGATAAAGTTCATGATAGAGAGGGGCAATTACAGCTGTTTGCCAATCATGCAAGTGAATGATATGAGGAGATAGCCTTTCCTTTTCTATAAACTCTAAAGCTGCTCGTGAAAAATAAAGATAGCGTTCCATATCATCTTCGCAGCCATAAAAACAACCGCGGTGAAAAAAATGGGCGGGATGATGAGGCTCAATGAAATAGACTTTAAGATTTTCTACCCATCCCTTCCAGATGGTATTGCGATGCCAAGTTCCTTTATAAAAAGAGAGAAGAGAATCATTATAGATAGCAAAATCGCGGATGCTTTCTGTATCCATGCAATCATATTTGGGAATGATAAGGTCAATATCATGTCCCTTCCATGAAAGTTCTCTGCTTAAGCCTAGTAAGACATCTCCTAACCCGCCAACTTTGGCAATAGGAGCTAGTTCAGAGGCAATATTGATAATATGCATAAATGTGTAAGAGGCTCGTTTTATCTAGTTAAAATTTTTTTCCTCATCATAGAGACAAGCCTAAAAAAAATACACAAAATCTCTTGAAAGCTTTTTATGTAGCCTTTGTATCTGATCATTAAAGCATTACTCTATAACATTTTTTTCACGTTTTGAAGTTTTGGAACGAAGACGAAGAATAGGGAAATTTTTTTGCAGATTCTACTATAGTTTTTTTGACTAAGGAGTGGTAAACCCTCAATCGCACAAAAGCTAGGCAAATAAAAATAAATAAAAAAAGCTTAGGCGTTTTTATGGATTAAATAAGGCTTGGAGGAGGCTTTTTAAATAAGAGGAAAGAGAATAATCATGCTTGCTCATGCATGTGACGTAAGGGTAAGGTAGCTTATAGAGCTCTACTTAAACTTTGAAACCGGCAAATAAAAATTTAAGAGAACCTGTTAGAGGGCTTTGAAGCTAGAAAATAAATAAAAAAACTAAAAGGTATTTGCCAAAAATCTTCCATTCCTGTAGCATATCAAACTTGATTATCGCGTTAAACAGTAATTGCACTGGGGTGTCGCCAAGCGGTAAGGCAGCGGTTTTTGGTACCGCCATGCGGAGGTTCGAATCCTTCCACCCCAAATCTAGTAAGTAGATAAATAGGTTAAATGATACCCACAGCTCCTAACTTTGTAGTCTTTGCTGGTACTTCTCATCCTGAACTATCCAAAGAAGTAGCAAAAGACTTAAAAGTTAAGCTAGGTAAGATTAGCATTCAACGTTTTCCTGACCAGGAAATTTTTCTGGAAGTTTTGGAGGATGTTAGCAATAAAGATGTGTATGTCATCCAGTCATTAGCTTTTGCGCCCAATGAGTATTTAATGGAGCTCTTGATTATGGTAGACGCGCTGAAAAGAGCTTCAGCACGCCGCATCACAGCCGTTATTCCTTATTATGGGTATTGCCGGCAAGACCGTCAGGATAAGCCGCAGGTGCCTATTACTGCTAAGCTTGTCGCCGATCTTTTGCAAAAAGCGGGTGTTGCTTGCATAATTGCTGCAGATTTGCATGCAGGCCAAGTGCAGGGGTTTTTTGATATCCCTGTAATCAACCTCCAGTGCATGCCTCTTTTAGTAAAAGCTTTCAGAAAATTTGAGACTGATAAGTTAGTTGTTGTAACACCCGATGTGGGTAGCATCAAATTAGGGCGTGATTATGCTAATCATCTAAATGTTGGGTTTGCTGTTGTTAATAAACAAAGACTTAAAGCTGGTGAAGTGGAAGCTTTACAAGTGATAGGTGATGTTAAAGGAAAAGATGTACTTCTCGCTGATGATATGTGCTCCACAGGAGAAACATTAACATCAGCTGCGAAAGCGTGCCGAGAGAAGGGTGCTAAAAGAATTTGGGCGTCTATGACGCATGGTTTGTTTGTAGGGGAAGCTCTACCGCTTATCAACCAAAGTTGTATTGAAGCACTGATAACGACAAATACTGTCCCCTTCCAGGGTCTTGCAGAAAAAACCACAAAAAATGTGCATGTTGCCTCTGCAGCGCCTCTCTTTGCTCGAGCTATACTAAATCTCGCTACTTAAGAAGACATCCATAAAATTTAATCAATATTTAAAAAGAGTATGCTTTTGAATTTAATACTCTTATTCTATCGGAGGCTACATGAAGCTAAACGTTACTAAAAGAACTGCAGGAAAGAAGAGTAGCTCCAAGCAACTTCGCCGTGCAGGTCAAGTTCCTGCTATTATTTATAAGCGTGGAAATGAACAAGCAGACAATATAGCGCTGAACATCAGCGAGTTTAATGCTCTCGGTCGACAAGTTCAACCAGGACGGCTATCAACAAATATTTTTACCTTGGTAGATGAAAACGGCCAAGAACGACGCGCATTGCTCAAAGAGATCCAATATCATGTAACCAGATATGATGTGCTTCATCTGGATTTTGAAGAATTGGTAGACGATGTACAAGTCAATGTAAAAGTGCCTATTGAATGCACAGGGGTAGTAGATTGCGTAGGCATTAAATTAGGGGGCGTCTTACGTCAAGTCATTCGCTACTTAAAAGTACGCTGCTTGCCCAAAGATATACCATCCGCTTTTGTTTTAGATATAAAGAATATGAATCAGCGAGAAACTCGTCGCTTGGTCGATTTGAATATCCCTGAAAGCATTAGACCTTTGGCTGATCTTAACGAAGTGGCAGTAGCTATAGTTAAACGTTAATCACTCTTAATAGACAAGGATAGTAAGTCATTCAGCATGCATCGCCTCTTTGTAGGACTAGGGAATCCAGGTAAAAAATATGAGCTAACAAGGCACAACATTGGATTTATGGTTTTACAAGAGTGGGCTTTAAACCTGGGAGTGCCCTTTAAAGAAAAGCCTCAGTTGCAGGGTTGGATAGCTAAAACTGCTTGGAACGAAACGACAATACATCTATTGATGCCCACCACTTATATGAATGGAAGTGGTCAAGCAGTGCGCCGATATATGGATTATGT
This sequence comes from Neochlamydia sp. AcF95, assembly GCF_018342455.1. Classification (NCBI taxonomy): domain Bacteria; kingdom Pseudomonadati; phylum Chlamydiota; class Chlamydiia; order Parachlamydiales; family Parachlamydiaceae; genus Neochlamydia; species Neochlamydia sp. AcF95. Next base: position 14,393 of record NZ_JAEMUC010000067.1, read on the forward strand.
GAAGTTAGTACCAGATAACCTTGTTGTCATTGTGGATGATGTGGCTTTACCATATGGACACATGCGCCTAAGGACAGAAGGGGGAGCTGGTGGACACAATGGTTTAAAAAGCATAGAAGCCTATCTAGGTACGCAAAAGTATGCTAGGTTAAGGATGGGGATAGGGGACCATGGAAGCGGTAGCCTAGCTAACTATGTGCTGGATAATTTCACCCCTGAAGAGCAAAAAGTTCTTCCCACTTATGTCAAGCAAGCTGTTGATGTACTTAAGCAGCTAATAAATGAAAGCATCACTGAGGTGATGAAAACAGTTAATAAACAGCCTCAATAGAGGCTTGGAAGACCTAAATTTATACTGGTCAGGAGAAAACAATGAGTCAAAAACCTAAGAACCTTTACGAAGGAATGTATATCATCAGCGCTACCTTAAGTGATGATGCTCGTCACAAAGCGCTCGATAGAATTCAAAAAGGAATTACAGAGCGTGAAGGGTCGATTTTAAAAATTCACGATCAGGGTCGCCGCCGGCTGGCCTATGAAATTGATGGACATCGTGAAGGGCACTATTTCGTGATTTATTTTGAAGTAATTCCCGCCGCTATTTCTGAGCTTTGGCAGGAATATCATCTTAACGAAGACCTCGTCCGCTTTATCACACTCCAAGCGGATAAAGTTATGGAAAAAATTGAATTTAAACCTTTATTGGAAGAAAGCGCATAAGGAGCACAGATTATGAGAAATATGGGTCAAAGGTTCTCTGAGCCAGGCGATTTCCGTTCGAAGAAACGTAAACGTTGTCCATTTATAGCTGCTGGTATTAAACATATCGACTATAAAGATATTAATACTCTCTCTCGCTTTATTACCGAAAGAGGTAAAATACTGCCAAGGCGCATTACAGGCGTTTCTGCATATTATCAGAAACATCTGACAAACGCGATTAAAAGAGCACGTCACATGGCCCTATTGCCTTTTGTGGCAGAAGTTTAAAATTGAGGAGAACTAAATATGGCAAATAAATTGCTGTTGCTCAAGGACATCGAAGCGCTGGGGCGTAGTGGAGATATTGTTGGGGTTAAACCAGGCTACGCACGTAATTTCTTACTGCCGCAAGGAATGGCAGTTGTTGCAGATAAGAAGGCTTTGCGCATGCAAGCTCGTCTGCAGGAGGAACGTCAGAAAAAAGCGGCTCTTGATCGTCAAGAATCCGATGAGCTTGCCACTAAGCTGGAAGGTCAGAATATTACTACAATCGTTAAGGTAGATCATGAAGGACATATGTATGGTTCTGTAAGTACTGGAGATATTGCTGAGCTTTTGGAACAGCAGATGTCAATCACTTTGGACAAACGTAGCCTTCAACTCAAGCATGCTATTAAGGTAACCGGCGTGCATAAAATTAGCGTAAAGCTTAAAGAAGGTGTTCAAGCTTCTTTTAGTTTAACCATTGAACCTGAAGGTAAAGCTGCTCTTCCTAAGGAAGAAAGCGTTACAAAGTCTAAGTAAATTTAAGGTCTCTTGTAAACTGTTTTTACAAGAGACTTTTTGCTCTATTAAATATCTATTTTAAAATAGCAATAAGCCTTAAAACATTACTCCTATGCTTACTCTTTTAGCGCCTGCTAAAATTAATCTTTTTTTAAAGGTTCTAAATCATCGCTCAGATGGATACCATAATCTTGCTTCCCTTATTCAAACGATTAATCTTCATGATACCCTTCATTTTGCTCTAGGAAGCCAAGATGTGCTCATGTGTGAACATCCTAGCCTTTCTAAAGATTCTTCCAATTTAATTACAGCAGCTACACATCTTTTTAGGAAGAAAACGGGCTTAAATTTTGGTTTAAAGGTCGTTTTAGAAAAGAATATTCCCATGCAATCAGGGCTAGGAGGTGGCAGTAGCAATGCCGCAACCACGCTATGGGCTCTCAATCAATTGCATGGCTTTCCTGTTCCTCTAGAGCAGCTAATAGAATGGTCGAGTGAAATAGGATCCGATGTTCCTTTTTTTCTATCTCAAGGAACAGCTTACTGCACAGGAAGAGGTGAAGTACTTCGTTTCTTAAATCCCTTACCTCTTCAGCGCTTGTGGATAGCCAAACCTTACGAAGGATTATCTACTCCTCTGGTATTTAAGCAACTCGATGTGACTAAAATATCTTCCTATGACCCAGAAGTAGTGCTACAAAGCTTTTTTTCTAATCAGCCTTTTTATTTTAACGATTTAGAAGGACCTGCTTTTGAACTAAACCCTTATTTAAAAACAGTTAAAGAAGAGCTGCTACGAAGTGGATATGAGACCGTCTCAATGACTGGCAGTGGAACAGCTTTTTATTGTTTGGGCCGTGTTGCTCCTCCCATCATTCCACAAGTTACCTTTTATCCTGCCACTTTCATCAACCGTCCTGCAGACAGATGGTACCCTTTTGATTCTGCGCGCGATTAAATTGAGCTATTGATAGAATGTAAGGCTATTGAGGCATTAATTAAGTGAGTGAAGGTTTTTTAATCTGTTCCTAGCTTTGCTAATATTTGCCTATTTGAATTTTAAGAAAACAATTAAATTCTATCCATAAATAATGGCCTACTCAAGAGGTGGGGAAGGAGCAAATTTAGCTTGGACAGAGAGAATCATCTGGGTAAAAATTTTTAATCCTTTAAATAAGATTTCCTATGAAAGCATTTAGTGAGCAGTACATTATCATCACCGGAGGCGCTGGCTTTATTGGCTCGGGCGTAGTACGGCATTTAAATGATCGAGGAATCTCTAATTTGATTCTCGTCGATGATCTAGGCGTTTCTGAGAAATGGAAAAATCTAGTGGGCAAATGTTTTATAGACATTTTGGATAAAAGTCAGTTGTTAACATGGATGGTAGGGCGCGAAGATGCCATTAAAGCTTTTATTCATTTAGGAGCCTGCAGTAGCACTTTAGAAAGGGATGCCAGCTATCTTTTGGAAAATAACTACCGCTATAGTGTTAAGCTAGCTGAATATGCGTTAACCCATGGCCAACGCTTTATCTATGCTTCTTCGGCTGCAACTTATGGGGATGGCACGCAAGGATTTTTAGATAATGAAAATCTATTAGAGAGCCTGCAACCGCTTAATATGTATGGCTATTCTAAGCATCTTTTTGACTTATGGTTAAAAAATCAGAAAGTCTTGAATAAGGTGGTAGGTTTAAAGTATTTTAATGTTTTTGGACCCAATGAAAATCACAAAGGTCAGATGGCTTCAGCCATTGTGCGCCTGTTGCCTGCGGCCCGACATGAAAATGTCGTGCGGCTTTTCAAATCTTCTGAGCCCAGTAAATATCCTGATGGGGGACAAAAACGCGATTTTGTCTATATTAAAGATGTGGCTCGCATGACTTGCGCTTTTCTTTTTAACAAAGTCAATGGAATTTATAATATCGGTTCAGGAAATGCTAGTACTTGGAATGAATTAGCTGCTTCTGTTTTTAAGGCTATCCATAAGCCTGTTAAGATAGAATATGTAAATATGCCTGAGGAGCTGGTAGGTAAATACCAGAATTATACATGTGCTGATATGACAAAAACCCGCCAAGCTCTTCAAGAGCAGGCCGCTTCCCTACCTTTAGAGGCTGCTGTGGAAGATTACATCTGTAACTACTTAATTCCCGGGAAAACATGGTAAGGTTGACAGGTCCTTTTAGCAGGCTAGGGGTGTGTAAAGTCCTGGTAGCTGGTGATCTCATGTTAGATACTTATACGATAGGAAAGGCCCTGCGTATTTCTCCTGAAGCTCCTGTAGCTATTATCCATGTACAGCACGAGGAAAACCGTCCAGGGGGAGCAGGAAATGTCATGCTCAACCTGATATCTTTAGGGGCGGAGGTAGTAGCTATTGGCCGGGTCGGTAATGATGTTTATGGGCAAGCTTTAAAAGAGCTGCTCTCCCACGAGAAAATCGATGTCAAAGGGATTATTACGCAATCGAGCTACTTTACCCCTGTTAAAAATCGTATCATTGCTGAAAATCAGCAAGTGGTGCGCGTAGACCATGAAAAATTCATGAATTTGGAAGAGCAGCTTGAGCAACAAATCATTGATCATCTGCCAGTTCTTTTTCAAGGGGTGCAGGTGGTGGCCTTATCGGATTACGGAAAAGGATTTTTAACTAACACTTTACTTACCGCTATCATTGAATATGCTAAAGAGCTGAGTATACCAGTGATCACCGACCCTAAAGGAAGGGATTTTGCTAAGTATATCGGCACGACCATGATTAAGCCGAATCTAACAGAAGCTTATGCTGCTGCCAATTTATCCTTAGCCACTCCTCTTGAAACAGTTGCTGAGAAGCTTCTCCATCAAATAGAAGCAGAGGTGCTCCTCATCACTCGCTCTGAGGCAGGAATTTCTATTTTTGAGAGAAAAGGAGAGCGTCAAGATTTCCCTGTGCGCGTACATGAAGTCAAAGATGTGACGGGTGCAGGTGATACTGTTTTAGCTATGTTGGCCTATGCAATTGCCAACAAGCTTACCTTAGCGGAAGCCGCTCAATTAGCGAACGTAGCCGCTGGAATTGCTATTGAGCATTTAGGCTGTGCGCGCGTGACACTCAAGCAGTTAGCTAGCCGTCTGCTAAAATATGATGGAGAAAATAAGGTATTTGATGAAGAGCATATCTTTGCATTACAGCAAGCTCTAAAGGGACAAAAAATCACCATCATCAACGTGTCTGGAGCGGAAGGCTTAACTCCTACTATCTTCCAGGCGATTAGGAAGATTGCTCATCAAGATCATCTAAAGTTGCTTGTCTATATTCGTGATGAAAAGCCTTCAGAGGACTTTATCAATATTTTAGCTTCTTTACAAGAAGTAGAGTTTATTATTTTAGCCACGAGCAGCTTAAATAACTTCTGCCAACTGCTTAAGCCACAAGAACTTCATCTGATTGAGAATGTATATGTAGGCTAAACAGACAAGGGGTTAAATCTTACTCTGTTTTACAGCTAGGGCATCTTTCTTACCATCTGCCTGGCATTTTAAAGCCTATTGTAAAACAGTATAGAGATAGGTAGAATCTTAAGTTAACAAATAAAGAGCATTAGAACATTGACCATTTAAGGGCTTTTGCTCTGCCTAGGCTCCAAATTTAGCATAAATTAAATAAATTTAGCCATTGACCTGCATTCCATCATGAATAACAAAGGTGCTCCACGTTGTGAAAAGGAAGATTTTAGTAAATTCTATATTCATTAAGCTAATCCCCTTAACGTAGTTTTTTACTATCCCTCATAATTAAGAAACAAAATCTATTTGCTAATTCTCTCATTTCTTATTTGCTTGCTAGAGAAAAATTTATTGAGTAAAATTGGCGCTAACCCTTGTTCTTCATATATTATCCATGCCACTCTTCACTAAAGAAAGCCTTGAAAATCTCCGTCAAAGAATAGACCTTGTCGATGTTTTGAATGCCCATCTCGATCTTAAGCGGGCTGGGGCCGCCTATAAAGGGCTATGCCCCTTCCACGATGAAAAAACCCCCTCCTTTATGATTCAGCGGGGAGACACCCATTATCATTGCTTTGGCTGTGGAGCGCATGGCGACGCCATACAGTTTTTGATGGCGCATCTTAAAATGAGTTTTTCTGAGGCCGTTGAAAGTTTAGCTGAGCGTTTTCATGTGCCTTTAGAAGTTATGGAAGAGGCCGACTCTAATAAAGGCCCTAGTAAGACTCTCTTAAAAGAAGCTCTTGAGCAGGCTTGCCGTTTTTACCATTTCTATCTTCTTCATACTCAGGAAGGGCATGAAGTGTTACATTACTTATATAAAAGGGGACTGGATCTTGATTTTATTAGACGTTTTCAGATTGGGTTAGCTCCTAAAGTTCCGGGCCATTTTCGCCAAGTTATGCATGCAAAGTATATCAAAGATGAAATTTTACGCACGGTTGGACTGATAGCAGAAGGTAAGGAGGGCCGCTGGCGTGATTTTTTTTCGGATAGAATTACTTTTCCTATTCGCGATGCGGCAGGAGCAGTGATTGGATTTTCTGCTCGAAAATATAAGGAGCAAACTTTTGGGGGTAAGTATATTAATACCCCCGAAACTACTCTTTTTAAAAAATCTCGCGTTCTTTTTGGATTAAATTATTGCCGTAGACGCCTTGCTAAAGAAGGTAGAGTAATCATTGTAGAAGGCCAAATTGATGCATTGCGCCTGATCCAAGAAGGCTTTAACTTTACAGTTGCCGGGCAAGGTACCGCTTTTGGAGAGGGACATGCCAAAGAACTATTGATGCTAGGCATAAATTTAGTTTATTTAGCATTGGATGGAGATAGTGCAGGACAAGAGGCGAGTGTAAAAATTGGAGATCTTTTCCAGCGCGAAGGGGTAGAAGTCCGAATGGCTCAGATGCCTAAAGGATTGGATCCCGATGTTTTTCTACGGGAAAAAGGACCTGAAGCTTTTTTGAAGCTACTGGAAACAAGTTCTGATTATTTAGATTTTCTTGTTAAGCATTACTCCCAGCAGTATGATTTACGCTCACCTGCTGCTAAGCATCAGTGCATTGAGAGAATTGCCAAGCAAATACGCCAATGGGACCAGCCTGTATTAGTGCAAGAAAGCTTACGTAAGTTAGCTCATTTGATGCAAGTTCCTGAAAATACACTCTTACTTGAGCAAATTCATACGCCTAATTTGTATATTAAAAAAGCAGCAAATATTGGATTACAGACTATTGATCCGGATCGTATTCTAGAAATGGACTTGCTGCGTTGGCTGCTCATGATGCCAGAGGAACGTGCCCGTCTTTTAAAAATTGCCCAAGAAAATCTAAAGCCCTCAGATTTTCGTGTGCCTATCTGTCAAAAAATGTATTTAGCCTTATTGGATGCATGCCAAAAGAATGAATTCATTGATGTCATTTCTCTTATTTTAAAAATAGATGATTTAGAAAGCCAATTGATAATCTCTGATCTGCTTGAAAAGAAAATTAATAAGGAGAAAGCCGAATTTAATTTTGTGGAAACTCTGCAAAAGATTTTAACGCGGAATTGGATGGGTACTTGCGAACTTGTTAAAATGAAAATTCAGAGTGGTCAATGTACAGATGATGAAGTCTTGGAATTAGTCAAAGAATATAATACGCTTAGAAAAAGCCTTCCTAAAATTAATGTTTCTCTGTAAGGAATGTCTTTTTGGCATTGTTACCTCCTTCTTAAAAGAAAGGGATAATTATAAATCTATGTAGTCGGGCATGATTTAAAGGGTGTTTCATGCTTGAACAATATTTTGAGAGCATTTTTTCTCCCAAATTGCTATAATTTGTTTGCGCCTAAATCATTATAAAGCTCTTAATTTCTTGCAAAGCTGACTATGAAACCAATCAAGCTAGATAACCAACAAGGCCGTCTTTTTAACCCCCGCTTTAGCGATGAACTAAATCTAGATCATCCTCTTATCCAGCTATCCAAATTGATTGAATGGAAGCAGTTGGAAGAAGAATTTGATAAGCTGTTTGTTGAAAAGATAGGGCAACCAGCCAAACCTGCCAAGCTAGTTGTAGGGCTCTTTATCTTGCAGCATATGTATGGGCTTTCGGATGTAAATGTGGTGCATTGATGGGTAGAAAATCCTTATTGGCAATACTTTTGTGGGTATGAATTTTGGCATCATGCGCTGCCTATCCATCCTACTTCTTTAATTAAATGGAGGTATAGATTAGGCGAAGCTGGACTTAGCAAGATTTTACAAGGGACGATTGCAGCAGCTGTTTTGACAGGCGCAGTGAAAAAAAGAAGCCTTAAAAAAGTCATTGCCGATATAACCGTAATGCCTAAAGCTATCGCCTTTCCTACCGATGCTAAACTTCACTTTAAGTCTATTCAAGCGCTTGTAAAAATGGCCGATAATTACAAAATCGCTTTGCGACAAACCTATAAGAAGCTAGCTAAAACAGCTTTGTGCATGCGTGCTCGCTATACCCATGCTCGTCAAATGAAAAGAGCTAAAAGGGAAGAAAAAAGGCTGCATACTTATTTGGGAAGAGTAATACGGGATTTTGAGAGAAAGATAGAAGGACAAAAGTTAGATCAAGAAGGCTCCTTTCTTTTAGACACTATTAAACGTAT
>NZ_JAEMUC010000068.1:0-72707 GCF_018342455.1 Neochlamydia sp. AcF95
TTCATGGTGCCTCCTTTAAATGTTGAGTCACCATTTTACTAAAATTTACATTTAATTCCAGTTTCGAAAGAGGTCTAATCTACATCCGTGGGAAATTCATCATAATTTACATCAGCCACGTATTTGCTATAATTTTGCGTAAGCTTACGAGTAGTCTGAGAAGCACTTTCTTGAAGGGCAAGCTTTAATGCTTGCAAGTTAACTTTACGATTAGTAACAGCTAAAGATGCATACTGCCCTACAACATGAGAGGCAGCCCCTCGAGATGCTATAGCAGTACTACGACATACAGGCGCTGTTAAGCTAGTCATACATTTTCTCCTTAGAAAACATGTGTTTAATATAAATTGTTAATCCCATATTTGGCTGTCTTTTATCCAGAAGAAAGATCTATCTTTTTAGCTTAAGGAATTAAAGAGCCTAAGTGTTTAAACTTTTTGCTTAATTTAACCCTAAGTTTTTCTAACAAAAAAATCAACTTCATTCTAGCGATGTTGCGTAAATGATAAGAAGTGGGTGCAATAAAATTGCTCATTAACGCTTAAAGAGCTATAAAATTTAGCTTGCAAAAGCAAAAATATAGGCAAGCTATGGAAAAGAAGTTCACTTACTCTATACGTCCTACCTCTAAGGGGTTTGATTACAACGAAGCTTTAGTGCAAAGAGGAAGCCTAACTTTAGGGTTTATCGAACATCATTGCCAGCGTAGCCCTTGGAATTTTTTTATCAATCTAATCGGCGGAATAGTAGCTTAGGCTTACGGCCTCTGTAAGCTCTGCATTCAATTGACTTGCATGGAAAAACAAAAGTTAATGAGTTGACTTACAGCTTAGGATATGGTTTGAAGGTATCTTAGAGTGTTTTCTTACCCGATAACTCGCGTTAATACAAGGCTGCGTCTTAAAGGGACGAGCTATTAGACCCCTTACGCACCAAGGCCGAGCTAAGAACAAGAAGGTCTTTACTGATTTTTAAGTAGATGAATCTAAACGAACGCTTAACAAGAGAAGTTAACAATAGGAGACTTAAGCGGTTTAAACTCTTAATATAATTTTAAATCTTTCCTACAAGGAAGACAACGTTTTCTATTAAAAATAATTTCCAAGTGCAACCTAATAAACTGTTCCCTTCAAAGCTAAGGATAATTGTCATTGTGATCACTCTCTTAGTATAAAAGGCTTTTTAAATAAGCAGAACCTTTGAAAAAGAGGCGCACGGTGCTTAAAAAGTTCCGGCGCCTAGTTTGTTCACGGTCTGAATTTGAATTTTACATGATTAATAAGGAAAAGACAAAAGCGAAAAGAGAAACCGATTCGATAATACCGATAGCAGCAAAGCATTTACCAAATAAGGAAGGCTCTTTTAAAGTAGCTTGAATGCCTGTCGCGCAAACTTTACCTTGATAAATAGAGGAAAGCATGATGGCACCGCCAGCACTTAGTCCAATAAATACCGCTGATAAGGGAGAAAGTGTCCCTTCTTGAATAGCTCTGCTCATTAGCAGCATCTCCAAAAAACCGTAGATACATTGAGAGGAAGGAGCAGCAGACATACCAATAAACTTGCCGTGTCCTTCTTCTGTTCGGCTCATCGCCGCATGAGAAGCAGCGCCTGCAATATAACAGCCAATACAACTGCCAATCAAACTAAGCCCGAGAGCTATTGCAGGTCCTGCCATGCTAAAATCCATGATAATTCTCCTAATTGATGATTGAAAATGTTAATCTTTATCTTTGCTTAAAAGGCGTAAAGGATTGAATTTTTTACCGCCACCCTCGAATGAATAGTGATACCACTCAAGAAAATTAAGGCGTAAGCCATGAATGACACCTCCCATAATGCTTAAAACAATATTAGTCGCATGTCCGAGTATAAAGAGGACTGCACCTATAGCAAAGAAAGTGGCACTGGCAAATTCATTGATGGTAGAGCTAACCATTGCTCCTGCTAAGCCAAGAGCGTAAATACGTAAATAAGACATCGCATCGGCAAAAATTTGGATAATGGTCATAGGCTCCAGAAAACCTTTCCAACGATGTTGGCATAGGCCTAAAATAAAGGCTATCAATATTCCTCCGCCGACAAGATAGACTCCTCCTTCTCCCATTGATTTGGGCACACCAAATGCAAAGTGAATAATTGAGGTAGCATTCAGGTAATAAGGAATATACAGATAAGCTCCAAGCATAAATATTACCCATCCTATAGCACTCCAATTACGATCTAGATATCTAAGGAGGGAAAGAATGATATGGACAACTCCAACCATTAATGCTATCTCGAAAAGGATGTTATCGTAGAATCTAAAATACATCGGGTGCTCAACTTTTCCTTTCTTGATTACTGTGGCATTATCAAAAAATTCTGTCGGTGTTTTAGATTCTTTTAATTGAGGAATCTCTTGGACAAATTCTTCATACACATCATCTTTATGATAAAAATGATACTCCCCTTTTTTCTCTACCATCCGATGGATTAAAGATATCTTTCTAATAGGACTATGAATATCCAAATGAATGCCAAAATATGAAGCCGTCAAGGCACCCCAAACCATACATGCTATACTCAGGATAAGAGCAAGCTTCCATACGCGATGCCCTAAGCCTTTCAAATTGGCATATTTATAACGGATGAATAGGGCCATCAGTAAAAAGATCAAGCCATATCCAGCATCGCCCACAATCATAGCAAAAAAGGCGGTAAATGATGTTAAAACCCACCAGGAGGGATCTTTATCAGTCGAGGAAGGTGTGTCATAAATATCAACTAGATCTTCTCCAATCTTTTCATAACCTGTATTCTCAAGGCAGGTAGGAACAATTTCGCCTGGCTCTATAGCGACTTGCTCGATATGCACATCTGTCTTTTCGGCCAATAGCCTTAAATCAGCTTTTTTATCCACAGGGATCCATCCTGTAACGGCAAATAAAAAGCCTTCTAAAGGCTCCGAGGAATAGCTTGACGCCGCCTGAAGATGATAGCTATTAAATTTAAATAGTAGGGCGCGATGTAAAAAACTGTTATATTTAGCATAATCCTTGAGGCGATGTTCAACGGTGCGGATCTCTTTTTTAAGGGAAGCTAAATGCTTTTTTAATTGACTCGCCGTGCGAGGAACCTGCATCTCACTCAAACCATCATACTGAATCGGTTCTTTGCTGATAGAGATAAAGTAATCTAGGCCGTGATGATTGCTATTCACAACAATCAGCTCTGTGGGGAGATCCTCGCGCTCTGCGCTTCCAGTTTTAGCAGCGAAAAATTGTATAGTTTGTTTTCCTTCTTTTTCAATAAAAGCTATATCCTCATGAGAAAAATCCCCAAATGCTTCAACACGTATAATTTCAAGATGGGTCAACCTTTCATCTTCAGTAAGCTTAATTAATTCCTGATTTAGCTGAAGAATCTCATTAGCCAAATGATCAGCAAGCTCATATTCTTCTACATCCTCTTGCTCCATTAAAGGTAAGCTACGTAAGATCTTTATAGCAGCTAGAGTATCTTGAATAGAAGAGGGCAGCTCCTGGGTGCCTGAAGGATGAGGATTAATAAAATGAATAAGCCCAGCTTTTTGAGCTTCCTCAAAGAAATAAGCCCGCTGCTCTTCTGAGCCGACGATAAGAAATTTTTCTAGGTCAACTCTCATAGCTGTTCTCCTGCTTGAAGAGCTCTTTGTTCTAATAAATGCTTTTTACGGCCCTCAATTTTAGATTTAGCTACTTTAGCACGCGATACAGCTGCAAGCTGTTGATCCCCTAAAAATACTTTGATTTTTTTGATATTACCAAGAGCGCGTGGAATAAGGATTTTTTCAAAAAGGTTTACGCGAATAGCGACTTCACGTAATTCATTTTCTAAAGCTGCTCTCTTCTCCTGAGCAATATCAATTTTCACCTGAGCCTCTGCTAAGCCGCGCACACCGAGCACGACTCCATCCAACCAAGGTGGAGTGTCAAATAAGGAGTAATGGAAATCTGCAAAATCGACCCCCTCAAAGTAAGGAACTTCCACGCCAGCGATATTTTCATAATGTTTATGGACGGCCAGTATATTTGCAGCACCCATGGGGTCAATCTCTGACTTATCAGACAAGAGCTCTGCATAGCTTTTAACCTCACCGCGCAATGCATGATAGTGATGTTCTAATTTCAAAATTTCAGAACGCGCTTCATTGACTTCAACTTGTAGCATGGCTTTCTTAAGTTGGAGCGTAGGCAAGTATTTTTGTAACTGCGCTAGCTTATTTTGCTGCATTCTAAGTTCGTTTTTCGTTAACTTAAATTCGGCCAACTTTCACTCCTACATTATTTAAGCATCTATTCCAGCTGATTCAATAGCCCACAATCTAAACACATTAAAAAATAAACAAGCAAAAAAGAAGGAGGCAACAACATTTTAAACATTTAAGGTGTATCGTTATAAGTAATTTTACCAGCTTAATTTTGCTTTCTTCTTCTCTGCCCTTATCTTGCCTCTGTCGCTACACTAGAAGGCCAATATTTGGCCACTAAAGCTTGCTTAATGCCGATTTCATCGGATTTAAAACATTCAGCTAAAATACGCCATCCTAGGTCTAAAGCTTCTTCGATAGTAAGATTTACCTCTAATTTCATCATACGCTCTTCAAATAGCTGCGCGTAATGAATCAGCTGCTCATCCCAGTGAGAGAGCTTAAAACCCATGCCTTGGCGCTCTTTAGCTTTCTTAGATTCTGCATAGAGCCGAATCATGCCGTTGGCTAGATCCCCATGATCTTCGCGAGTCACATGGCCAATCACTAGCTGTTTTAAGCGAGAGAGTGAGCCAAAAGGATCAATTTGACGGTTATGAAGATAAAACTGGCCTTCAGTAATATAACCCGTATTGTCAGGTACTGGATGAGTCACATCATCTCCAGGCATCGTAGTAACCCCTACAATAGTGATGGACCCACTCCCTTCAATTAAGACAGCTTTCTCATATCGAGAAGCTAAATCAGAATACAAGGAGCCTGGGTAGCCTCTATTTGAAGGAACTTGGTCCATAGTGATGGCTATTTCTTTAATCGAATCTGCAAAAGCAGTCATATCTGTTAGCAAAACTAGGACATGTTTGCCCTCAATAGCAAATCTTTCAGCGCAAGCTAGCGCCATATCGGGCACCAGCAAACACTCTACAGCCGGATCTGTAGCACGATGGATAAACATAACCGTTTTATTTAAAGAACCTGAAGCCTCAGCATTATCAATAAAAGCTTGATAATCTTTAAAGGTAAGCCCCATACCCCCTAAAATCACTACGTCTGCATCGGTTTGATTAGCAATCCGCATTAAAAGAGGATTGTAAGGTTCGCCTGCCACTGAAAAAATGGGTATTTTTTGAGATTTAACTAAGCAGTTAAAGACATCGATCATGGGGATATTAGTACGTACCATTTGACGAGGAACGATTCTCTTGACAGGATTAAATGAAGGAGTACCAATGTTGATACTTTCGCCAAAAATTTCAGGACCTCCATCAATGGGAAGGCCAGATCCACTTAATCGGCGTCCCAAAAGGGCATCACCAAAAGCTGCTTGCATTTGGCGTTTTAAAAAAATCACTTTATCCTGAGTAGAAATACCGCGTGTATTTTGAAAGACTTGTAAGGTTACCCGTTCTCCTTCAATTCGTAAAACGGAAGCATAGACGCTACGGCCATCTTGCAAGTCAATTCGGGCTAACTCTCCTAGGCTAACGTCCGTCGCCATAAGAGTAATCAGATTTCCCCGCATGTCATTAATTCTTTCATAGACTTTTTTCATCTCAGCTGACCTTTTAGTTTGCTTTTTCAATAAGCTGCTCAATACGAGCAAATGTTTCACGATAGTGGCTTGAAGTTGTCGACATAAAGTTCATATTTTTTATCTGGTTTTGAAGGCTGTTAAAATATTGACGTGCCTCATAATGAGTCGTAAATCTAAAGGGCTTGCCAAAAACTTTATTGATTAACTTAAAAGTAATGATCTGCCTTTTGAGAGGAGAATATGCATCTTCTTTATCAAAAGCATTTTGTTGTAAATAGGCAAAATCGTAAAGCTCAGCTTTAAGAAAGATTACCATGTCTTCAATCGCGGTGCCCTCCTCGCCGACTACTTCCATACGCTTACCAATTTCATAACCTTTGCGTAAGATTGTTTCCGCTGTCTGAACCATCTCTCCCCACCCTTCACACTCCTCGTCAAGTTCCTGGCTTACTTGATCGATATATTTAGACCAAGAGATCAAAGGATCAATCGCTGGATATCTGCGAGAATCAGAACGTTCCCTCGACAGACCTAGAAACGCTCCTACAACCGCTAAAGTTGCTTGAGTTACAGGTTCTTCAAAGTTACCTCCTGCCGGTGATACAGCGCCTCCAATAGTGACCGAACCTTGCTTTCCATTTTTTAAAGAAATCGCTCCTGAGCGCTCATAAAAATCAGCAATACGAGAGGCTAGATAGGCAGGGAAGGCCTCTTCGCCAGGAATCTCTTCAAGACGTCCAGACATCTCTCTTAGAGCTTGCGCCCAGCGAGAAGTAGAATCAGCTAACAGAAGAATATCTAAGCCCATTTGGCGATAATATTCAGCAATGGTAATACCCATATAGATCGATGATTCGCGTGCCGCTACCGGCATGGAAGAAGTATTACATATAATTACTGTACGAGTCATTAAAGTCTGATCAGTATGGGGATCAATTAAATGAGGAAACTCTCGCAGAATTTCTACAACTTCGCCTGCACGTTCCCCGCAAGCTACGAGAACAACGATGTCTACGGAGGAAAATTTTGAAAGGTGATGTTGAAGGACTGTCTTACCTGCTCCAAAAGGCCCTGGGCTGCAAAAAGTGCCGCCTTTCATTAAAGGAAATTGCGTATCAATAATCCTTAAGCCTGTGTCCATCATTTTAGAGGGCTTAATCTTCTCACCTTCAAACAGTGAGGTTTTAATAGGCCATTTTTGCACCATCGTAAACTGATGCTCATAGCCATTTTCATCCATTGCTTTAGCTACTACGGTATCAATACTGTAAGTCCCTGGCTTAATAACCCAAGTGATTTTATATTTTCCAAAATGGGAAAAAGGTAACATGATATGATGCTTGAAACGCTCTTCAATAGTTGTGCCTAAAGTATCCCCTCTTGTTAGAACATCGCCTATCTTAGCTACAGGTAGGTATTCCCAATGGCGTTGCCTATCCAAGGCAGGAATATAGACGCCTCTGGATAAAAAGAAGCCTGCTACATCTGCCACATTTTCCAAAGGATTTTGAAGACCATCTAAAATAGAGGTTAACAGGCCAGGGCCCAATTCAGCTTCCAGAAGATCTCCCATGAATCTGACCGAGGTGCCATATTCAATCCCCGTCGTATCTTCATACACTTGAACTTTAGCTTCGTTCCCTATAATTTCAATTACCTCTGCCTTAAGATCAACGCCTTGCACATCAACCATAGCTATTTCGCCCTGACGAATATGACCTTCAAATTCCACCTGCAGCAAGTTGCCAAAAGCTTTCACAACTTTTCCTTTACTCAAGCTTATTTTTTCTTGTTCTACTGTTGTATCAGCGCTCATAGTTTTCCTTTAATGATAGTATCTACAATTTGTAATCCCTGTTCTTTGTCTAAAGCGCTCCACTTCTCCACGAGAATAAAGCTAGCTAGATAAGCTAATATGCTATCAAAGGAAAAGACATTTAAACCTCTTACCTTTTCAAGGGTTTTTAAACGATATTCATTTAATGCTTTTTGTAAAGCTAAAGGAGTAGTATGTTTCTCATCTAGAATGGTTTTTAATTCTTCAAAACCTGCTGGGGGCTCAAATGTTTTGGAATCTTTTTGAGAAATTAATTGCACCACTATATCTTCATCAAAATTTTCAAATTGAAGCTCTTTAGCCATATCGCGCTCTAATTTTTTTGCTCTATAGGCGGTTAGGATGAGTCGTAAGTTTTTCTCAAAACTAAGGTAACTTTTTAAGAAACCTTGGGTGCTTACCACCTCTTCTCTAAAAAAAGCTGTCATAAGCTGCGGAAAATGATCAATACGAGCTTCTTTACTTTCATAGCGCTCTAAATATTCCATCATATAAGAAGGCAGCAAAGCCGCCTCATCTACAATGGTTTCTTCTAGCTCGTTCAAGTCTAGGTTACCATATTTATCGATAGGTTCTTTTTTTAGATAAGAACGAATATTAAGGAGATCATAGTAACGCCTTAAAACTTGGGTTTGGACATAGTCAGCTTCTGCAAGATTGTCCGCTAGCAATCTTTGCAAATCTCTCCAACTAATCTCAGGCTTTTCACCTAAATGGAGAGGAGGTAATGAAGTTCCCACAAAATAATATTGACGGTTCATAGTGCTTAACTACCAAAAAAGAATTTGCGAAAGTCTTTACGTACATAACGTGAAATTAAATCTTTTAAAGTTTCATCACTCATATCGATCGTTAAGCATTTGTCAATAAATTTTATCTTTACTCCGCCTTTAAAATCTCCTACCACCACGCTTTGATCTTTCAAGCGCTTAAGGATGCCATCAGCTAGCAAATCATTGACTTCTTTAGTAGAGACAGTATGCGGTACAACGGCCGACAAATCTCCGGCCAGGCCTTCCTTCTCGATGGCTTTTATCAAGGTGGCAATTAGATCAGCGATCACTTTAGGGTTAATCGTTGACTGATTAAGTAGCGTATTGAGTTGATCATTAAAAAGATTATGCTCAATTGTTTGCTTTAGAGCTTCTACAGATTGCTTAGAGGCTTGTTGTAGAGATGAATGGAATACATGGCGTTCTTGTTCAAGAGTTTTACGTCCCGCCTGAATTAAAGTTTCCACATGCTTTTCGGCTTCTTCAATGATACGATCAGCTTTTTGCTCAGCCTCTTGGATGATTTTTTTAGCTTCTTCTTTTGCAGGTTCTAAAATCTCGCTTCTCAATTGCTCGGAAATTTTTTTTATTTTATCTTGACCTTTCTCTAATGTCTTCATTGTACTCATCCTCTAGCGGTGTTATCTCTCATTATAAAAATCTGACAGCTTTAAAAAATAAAGGTGCCAAAGGGGAAAAGAGCCATTGTTATTCAGAATGTTATTTAGCTTGCTTAGATTTTTTCAAGACATTTTGCTCGCTAAAAATATATCTCCCATGGTAATAAATTATCTAGTTTTTCCTACTTAAGGACCTATGAAAAAATTATATAAATTTTTACGCTCTATTTCTTTAATAGGATTGAGTCTAATTTTACTTAGCCGATTAGAGGCCGTTGAAGAATTGGCCTCTCCAAGAATAGACCACAGTTCTAACTCTCCTAGTGTAGCTATTTTCATTCCGCCTAAGGGATGGCTGACAGCGGACCAAGAGGCTTTATCTGCGCATATCAAATATATGGTAGTTGGGCCTAAAGTACAAAATGAAATGCCTCCCACTATGAATCTATTGATTGAGCCTTATGATGGCACACTTAAGGATTACTTGAAAAGCATAAAGAAAATTAATGAGGCCCATGGAGATAGTTGGAAAGATCTAGGAATATTAAAAACAAAAGCAGGCGAGGCTAGTTTATCGCAAGTCGACATGCGCTCGAAATGGGGCGGAGAAAAACTTATGCATGCTATTATTGTCAGAAACAAGTATGCTTATGTGCTGACTGCGACTGCAGCTAAACAGGAATTCGCCAGGTTTTATCAGGAGTTTTACCAAGCATTACGCTCCTTACAGATCTATGATAACATTTTAGATGTAGTAAAAGATCCTGTGAAAAAAACTCATCTTGAAAATGCTTTTGCAAAAATTCAACAGACTTTCGATGCAGCTTTAGCTAAGGCGCAGGCTACCCCCTCTTCTCTCTCTCAAGCTAACTGGAAAGAACAGATCTTTTACCATCCTGATTTTCAGAATCATCATTGGAGCCCATTTAAAGCCATGCTAAAACGTAATTATAATGAGCTAAGCCCTGAAGAACAAAACGCTTTAATTGCAAACTACTACACTAAGTTACTGAATTAGAAGGAACACAACAAAAGGAAAGAAGATTTTTCATCTTATATCTCTTTAATACACAAGGAGAAAAAAATTTTTTTCTCAATAGCTAATATAAAAGAAAAGAAAAAAAATTGCAGAAAATGATTTTATATGCCATAACAGCATTGATGCATATATTTATAATTTTTAACACCAACACAAGGTACCAAAGGAGTACGTAAACATGAAAAAATTCAAAAAGATGATTGCTTTGACAACTCTGTTAGCGATATGCGGTTCCACTGTAGATATTAGTGCTCAAGAATATGTTAGCAATGTAGGTGGAATTTGCTATGAAGAATCTCGCCAAGCCCATAGCTTAGCACCAGCGATTGCACTTGGAACCATTGCAGCTGTTGCTATTATTGCTGTAGCGGTACAGAATAGAAGCCACGGACATGGACACGGCCACGCTCATTAATTCACAATAGTAATGCATGAGATGCTGCAACCATGCAAAAAGATTACAAAGAAAGGGGCTCATCTAGCCCTTTTCTTGCTTGTTATACTCTCCTCCTGTTCAACATCTATGAGACAGTGGAAGCTTAAATGCAATAAAGCATCCTACCGCAAATTCACAGGCTCGCGTTTATACCTTCCTGCTGAGAATGCACTTTCTGAAGTAGAAGTGGAGATCATTAAAACCTCTCGAGAACAGTTAATCTACCTTAATGCTAAAGGCTTAGAGTTTCAAACTGAAAGAAAAGACCTCGCTGGACACGCTACTCTTCCCGTCGCTATTCATGTGGATGAGCAAGAACACTACTATTCGGCCTTTCTTCTCCAAGGTAACCAGCGTATTTTGTTACCTGAAAATGCCTGTTCATTAATCATCTCCTCGCTTCTTGACCATAAAAAAGTAACAATAGTGGTATCTAATCGATCGACCCTACTTACCCACGAGCATTTTACAGCCCATTACAGCAAGCTAACTTATTGACCACCAATCATCCGCCTTTTACCCCACTTCTTCTTTTAGGATCTTATTCCCTCTTAAAAAATTTTAAGAGGAGCAGAGGAGATAGCTTACAATCGCTAAGCTTATCCCCCAAATGAGAGACTTTTAAAAATAGCTCGGCATGTAATCATCGTCTTAATATAAGCCTGTTTATCATGAAAAAGCCAGCTTTCACAAAGAGCTCATCCCTGTAGGATCGTACAAACGCAGTTTCTTTAAACACAATGATTACCTCGATTAGCTTATACCTCACTCAGGAAACTTTTTTAAAATTTGCTTGCTTGTATCGATTATCAGCTCTTCGGTAGAGGTTTTTTACCTAACTCTTTCGAACAACTGAGGATAACTTAAGAATGGATATACTCGTTCATAAACTGAGGACACCTTTTATATTTTTTAACCATACAGATCATTAAAAATCTATGGTTTCAAAGGGAGCTACAAAGGCTTTATAAAGTATGCCTTTGCTCGCGAGACGCCTAATTTTATCGAAAGCACAAATAGCATTTTGATAATCCTTCTTTCCCTAAATTATTATAGCAAAAGTTTCACAATTTCTGTAAGTTTGCTCACTTTCAAACTCTACCTAGCTAATTTAAATAATCTTAGCAAGTATTTCTAGTTTAACCCCGCAAAATGACTAAAAAAGTTTGCTCTATTCCTAGGTAAGCTGTAAAATCGTGAAAAAAAAGGAACAACTATGCAAAAAGGACATATTCTTCAGTTTGATTGCCAACAATGTAAGCAACAAGTCTCATTTTCGATCTTTGAACTCGATCAGCTTAGCCATTGCATCCAATGCTCCAGCTGCTATAAAAAATATGTTTTCCATGATGAAACACTGATTAGGCAACTTAAAAAATTCGCTTTACTGTGCCGTCAAATTATCGATTCGGAAGAGATTTTAGGCAATACGGTAGTAGGGATTGATCTTCTAGATAAACATGTCAAAATTCCTTATAAATTGCTACTTACGCGTTTTACTTCTAGTTTAGACTTGCTAATAGGTGATCAACCTGTTAGCATCCGATTTCGTATAGAACCTCTTAAAGATACTCCCTTAGAAAAGGAAACTTATCATGTCTAGTCAACTTGAACAGCTTAAACAAATAACTACTATCGTGGTAGATACGGGCGACATTGATACTATAAAAAAGTTCACCCCTACAGATGCTACCACTAATCCCTCCTTAATTTTGGCTGCTACCCAACAATCGCAATATAAACATTTGCTTGATGATGCTGTCCAATACGCTAAAAAGAAAGCTGCCAATTCTAAAGAAATGCGTACTTTAATGATGGACAAGTTATTCGTTAACTTTGGAATAGAAATCTTACGACTTGTTCCCGGACGAGTTTCAACGGAAGTGGATGCGCGTCTTTCATTTGATAGGGATGAGAGCATTCGTAAAGCGCATACTCTTATAAAATTATATGAAGAGGCAGGAATCAACAAGGAACGCGTGCTTATCAAATTAGCTTCTACATGGGAAAGCACACGAGCAGCACAAGAACTTGAAAATGAAGGCATTCATTGTAATATGACTCTATTATTCAGCTTACCACAAGCCATAGCTTGTGCGGACGTTAAGGCTACTCTTATTTCTCCCTTTGTAGGGCGCATTTTGGACTGGTATAAAAAGAATGAAAATGCAAGTGGTTATGCCCCTTCAGAAGATCCAGGTGTGCAATCCGTTACCCAAATTTACAACTACTTGAAGAAATTTGGATACAAAACGCAAGTGATGGGTGCAAGCTTCCGCAATGTCGATGAAATTCTTGAACTTGCCGGCTGTGATCTGCTAACAATAGCCCCTTCCCTTTTAGAAAAGCTTAAAAATACTCAAGGCCCTGTTCCTCGTAAGCTTAATGCTGATCAAGCTCGTCATTTGAACTTAGAGAAAATTAATCTAGATGAGAAAAGCTTCCGTTTAATGTTAAATGACAATGCGATGGCTACAGAAAAATTAGCTGAAGGTATACGCAAATTTGCTGAAGATTCGGTTAAACTCGAACAATATATGGCTGATAGCTACAGCTTATCTTTCTAAGGTAGCTACTCATACTAGCCAATCGAGGTAGGAAGCTTAAAGTCTTTTCAAAGTCTATCTAAAAAATTTATAAGCTTTCTACCTATAAGCTTTCCATAGATTGGTAAAGCTTATTTTTCTCTCTGTTTTCTATCTTTTCTTGTCTATCTTTCCCCACAACTTTCCTGGATTAAAAGAGTAGTTGCAAAACGATAAGCCTGGTTAAGAGCAACAAGGCAAAGGAACAGCAAAAAAATTTTGCTTAAAAAACTTTAAAAAGTTTTGCTAGCGTCTACAAAATTGAAAATAATATGCCTTCGAGCAGTTCTTTATGTAATCATATACTTAGTAAAAAGCTTGTTTTTACGGGTAGAGTCAGCCTGGAAAAAGGTTGATTTCTTTTTTGGTGATGCAGACGGTAGCTTCTTTAAAAGGTATAAAATTGTGCTTAAAAAGACTTAAGCTCTTTATTAAAAAATCAGCTTTTTAATCTCTCATTGCTATTAACGCCAACTTTCCAAACTCTCTAGCAGCGTATAAAGCTATTTAAAAGCGTATGATTAAAATAGCTTAGGATAAACTTTAAGGGATTGGGGAAAAGCCCATACTCTTCGGGCCACCCTTTTTAAATTAGACCTAGTAACTATGACTTTAAAAAATGGAGCTATCTAGACTTTCGTAGTATTAAGGCCAGCTAGAAAGAAAGATAAGCTTTTTAGCTTCTTGCTAAATAAAAAAACTATCCATCAAGAGTTTATCTTTGATGGATAGTTAATACGCTTGGCAAAGGGTAGCGAATTGCTCCCTTTTTTAAGAGCAGTAGAAGTAGAAGCTCTATTATTTTACACAGAAACTTCTATAGGTTCATCTTCAAAGTCAAACAACAGCTCTTCCTCGTGCTCTTTGTCGACAAACTTTTTAACTCGCTTATGATAGGCAAAGCCTGTCCCGCCGGGGATGATATGTCCCATGATGACGTTTTCTTTAAAGCCCATCAAATAGTCAGTCTTACCTGCACAAGCAGCTTCTGTCAATACACGGGTAGTATCTTGGAAAGAAGCAGCTGAAATAAAGGATTCGGTGCTCAATGAAGCTTTCGTGATACCCAACAGGACAGGAACTCCTTGTCCCGCTTTACCGCCTTCTTTAATCACCTTATTATTTTCTTGCTCAAATTCTCGTTTGTCTATCTCTTCACCGAACAACATACTGGTATCGCCTGGATCCAGCACACGCACTTTTTTGAGCATCTGACGTACGATAATCTCAATGTGTTTATCATTGATATCCACACCCTGGAGGCGATAAACCTCTTGTACTTGATTCACAAGATATTTCTGTAGTTCCCGTACCCCACACACTTCCAGGATCTCATGAGGGATGACGATGCCATCAGTCAGCTGTTGACCTTTAATAACATGGTCGCCACGCTGAACGATTAAGTGCTTAGTATGAGAAATGAGATGTTCTTCCTCCATTCCTGATACTTCATCACGTACTACGACTATTCGCTTGTTCTTTTGTACACCACGAAAATCTACCACCCCGTCAATTTTAGCTATTTCCGCCGAGTCTTTCGGCTTACGAGCCTCAAAGAGCTCAGCCACACGAGGAAGACCTCCTGTAATATCTTTTGTTTTCAAGGCTCCACGAGGCAATCTAGCAAGAAGCTTACCACCACTAGAATATTGCCCTTCAGCTACTGAAATAATGGCTCCCGAAGGAATAGGATAAGTGCCTACAAGTTCTGTACATTCCTTATCAGCATAGATTACAATTTGAGGATGAAGTTCACCACGGTGCTGCTTGACAACCAATTCTGTCTGGCCCGTTTGCTTATTAACATCTCGTTCTGTCGAGATACCCTCCACAAGATCTTCGTATTTAACGTAGCCCGGACGATCGCAAATAATGGGAATATTGTGTTGCTCCCATTCAGCAATTTTCTTACCTAATTTCACTTTTGATCCATCGGGCACTAAAATTTTCGTACCCAATTCTACCGTGAAAGTTTGAAGAGCTTCGATCGATTTTGTGCTAAGTAATTTTTTATACTCTTCAATCGTGCGTCCTTCATCTCGTACAATGTTTAAGGACCCATTTTTGTTCAATGCAATCCACAATCCTTCATCATTTTGTACGACACGAAGATCTGTGTAGATCACTATTCCTTCTTGTTCGGTAATAATCTCAGGGCTTACGCTTGCTGAGGCAATACCACCTAAGTGGAAAGTACGCATTGTCAGCTGTGTACCAGGTTCACCAATAGACTGGGCAGCAATAATACCTACCGCTTCACCTTGGCCAACAGTCCGCCCATTTGCCAAGTTAAGACCATAGCACTTTGAGCATACTCCTCGGCGCGTTTCGCAGGTTAACACCGAACGAATCCTAATATGTTCAATACCTGAGTCATCAATAGCCTCGGCTTGTTGGATAGTCAAGACATCGCCTGCTTTAGCCAGTAATTTTGTACTATCGCCGGGCAGATAAATTTCATCAGAGACAGTACGGCCAAAAATACGATCTTTTAAAGGCAATAATTCCTCTTGCCCTTGCTTAATCGCTGATACTTCAATACCATTTAAAGTTCCGCAATCTTCTTCGGTAATGATCACATCTTGGGCCACATCAACTAAACGACGCGTAAGATAGCCGGAGTCAGCAGTTTTTAAAGCTGTATCTGCCAGACCTTTACGGGCACCGTGAGAAGAGATCGAATATTCAAGAACCGTTAATCCTTCGCGGAAGTTAGAGGTAATAGGCGATTCGATAATTGCGCCTGACGGCTTTGCCATCAAGCCCCGCAATGCACCTAACTGCCTAATCTGTGACTTGTTACCACGTGCGCCGGAATCTAACATCATATATAAAGGATTACGTTTGGATTCTTTGACTTCTCCTACAAGTTTAAATAGCTCTTCAGAAACCTGTTCAGAGACTTCTGTCCAAATACTGATAGTTTTAGAGTGTCGCTCCCCATCGGTAATAATCCCTTCTTCATATTGCTTTTTAACTTG
The DNA here is from genome assembly GCF_018342455.1 of Neochlamydia sp. AcF95. Lineage (NCBI taxonomy): Bacteria > Pseudomonadati > Chlamydiota > Chlamydiia > Parachlamydiales > Parachlamydiaceae > Neochlamydia > Neochlamydia sp. AcF95. Next base: position 16,037 of record NZ_JAEMUC010000068.1, read on the forward strand.
GGCTACACGCTCATGCGCTTCTTGCAAAATTTTGCCTTTAATCTCAGGAATGCGTACATCACATACTCCCATCGATAAAGCTGCTTTGGTAGCTTCAGAAAAACCTAAAGATTTTAGATTGTCAAGAAAACGTACTGTGGCTTCCAACCCAGCTTTTTTATAACAATCCATGACTAGCTCTGACATCTTTTTCTTAGGCAAGCTGTAATTTTGAAAACCCATTTCTTTAGGTACAATCATATTGAAAAGCACCCGTCCAGGTGTAGTTTCAATAATACCTGCTTCTGTTCTAACTTTGATTAACTCATGAATACGTACGCCACGGCTGTAATGCACTTTATTTGTGGCTTCATCATCTATACGCTTGCCACCCTTTTCATATTCATACCAGTTATAACTTCCACCAGCATGTAAAGCCATCAGCACTTCCTGGGCATCGCGGAAAACACGTATTTTCTGTCCATGCTCTTCAGGGAAATAAAGAGGATCATGCATCAGATAATAAAGGCCAAGGGTCATATCTTGCGAAGGAACAGCTACAGGCTTACCTGAGGAGGGCAAGAAAATGTTATCAGGAGCCATCATCAAAAGCTTAGCTTCCAATTGTGCTTCGATAGATAAAGGCACATAAACTGCCATCTGGTCTCCGTCAAAGTCAGCGTTAAAGGCAGCGCACACTAGAGGATGAATGCGGATAGCTTTCCCTTCAATGAGTACAGGCTCGAAAGCTTGAATACCTAGGCGGTGCAAAGTAGGTGCCCGGTTGAGTAGAACAGGATGCCCTTTAATGATATCTTCCAGGACGTCCCACACCTCAGGAGCATGACGTTGGATCATTTTTTTAGCTGAGCGTATGGTATAAACATAGCCCAAATCTTTCAAGCGTTTTACAATAAAGGGCTCGAATAGCTCAAGAGCCATTAGCTTCGGTAGACCGCATTGGTTAAATTTTAGCTCTGGACCGACAATAATTACTGAGCGTCCTGAGTAGTCAACCCTTTTACCCAAAAGGTTTTGGCGGAAACGCCCTTGTTTACCTTTAAGCATTTCTGATAAAGACTTAAGAGGGCGGTTACCAGCTCCCATAACTGGATGTCCATGGCGGCCATTATCAAATAAAGCATCTACAGCTTCTTGCAACATACGTTTTTCGTTGCGGATAATCACTTCAGGGGTTTTGAGCTTAAGAATAGCTTTAAGACGATTATTGCGATTGATTACGCGGCGGTAAAGATCGTTAAGATCAGAGGTAGCAAATCTACCACCATCTAAAGGAACGAGGGGTCTTAAATCAGGTGGAATGACAGGTACACATGCCATGACCATCCACTCCGGCTTATTAGTAGAGGAAACAAAGCTTTCTACAATTTTAAGACGCTTAGCTAGCTTCATGCGCGCTTGCATGGATTTAGTTTTACGCAACTTTTCTTTCAGCTCAACTAAAACAGACTGTAAATCCTCTGTAGCCAGCAAATCGGTGACAGCTTCAGCACCCATTTTAGCTTTAAAAGAATCTCGGCCATATTTTTCTTGCGCTTCTCGGTATTCGACATCGTTAAGCAATTGTTTTTTCTCAAGGTCTGTGTTACCTGGATCTGTAACTACATACTCTTCATAATAAATGACCCTCTCTAGATCGGTCGAAGACATACCCAAAACATTTCCAATACGCGAAGGCATAGTTTTAAAAAACCAAATATGCACAACGGGCACAGCTAATTCGATATGGGCCATTCTTTCACGGCGTACTTTGGAGAGAGTGACTTCGACACCACAGCGATCGCAAACAATCCCTTTATGCTTGATTTTTTTATATTTTCCGCAAGCGCATTCCCAATCGCGTGTAGGGCCGAAAATCTTTTCACAAAACAAGCCGCCTTTTTCTGGCTTAAAAGTTCGATAATTGATCGTCTCAGGCTTTTTAATTTCTCCACGCGACCATTGATTTCTGATGATATCATCAGATGCAATTTTGATCGTGAGCTTATCAAATTGCTGCTCATCTCTTTGATTGTCTGTCATGCTTGTATCCTCTTAATAAATCTATTCAGTTACCACGGATTCTGTGCGAACATCAAGGCCTAAGCCTTGCATCTCTTTTATCAAAACGTTAAAGGATTCGGGTGTTCCTGCTTTGAGCAAATTATCACCTTTAACAATCGATTCGTATATACTTGTACGTCCCGACACGTCATCCGATTTAACCGTAAGTAACTCTTGTAACACATGTGCTGCACCATAAGCTTCAGCCGCCCAAACTTCCATCTCACCAAAGCGCTGTCCTCCCATTTGCGCCTTACCACCCAACGGCTGTTGAGTAACCAATGAATAAGGTCCTACGGCGCGTGCGTGAATTTTATCAGCCACCAAGTGAGATAGCTTTAAGATATAAATGTAACCTACGACTACGGAGTTATCAAAACGTTCGCCTGTACATCCGTCGTAGAGATAAAATTTCCCATCTCCTGGCATTCCTTGGGCTTTCATCATCTCCCAGATTTTTTCTTCTGGAAAACCTTCGAAAACAGGACTTTGCACCCAGATTCCTGCAGCACGAGCCGCAAAACCTAAGTGAGTTTCGAAAAGCTGGCCCATGTTCATACGAGAAGGCACCCCAAGAGGATTGAGGATGACTTCAATAGGCCGGCCATCTTCCATATAAGGCATATCAGCTTCCCGCACGATTCTTGAGACCACCCCTTTGTTACCGTGGCGGCCTGCCATTTTATCTCCCACTTGTAATTTACGCTTAGAAGCTACGTAAACTTTCACTTGGCGTATAATACCGGGGTCTAAATCAGTATCACCCTTCCTCATGTGCTCCACCTCAGTTTTATACTGAGTGTCCAGAGTTTGCATAGCAATGGTGTAATCATGCAGAATTTGCTTAAGCGTTTGGAAAAGCTCATTATCAGGCGTGAGAAGATCTTCAATGTTTTCTTTTTCAATTGCTTCAATCATCTCTTGATTGATTAAAGCACCTTCTTCAAGAATAACTTCCGCAGTCTTGCGATGAACAATAGTACCTGGAGACATTTCATTTAACAGCAAGGCACCTAGACGTTCGCGCCTTTCTATACGAATTTCATGAAGCTTAGCTTTGTATTCTTTTTGAATATCTTTCAAGCGAGAAGCTTCTTCCACCAACTCATCATCGGTTTTAGATAAACGGTCTCGTCTACTGAAGACCTTCACATCCATGACTACGCCTTCAGTGCCAGGAGGCACTGTTAATGAAGCGTCTTTTACATCAGCCGCTTTCTCGCCAAAAATTGCGCGTAGTAATCTTTCTTCGGGAGCAAGTTCAGTTTCAGATTTAGGTGTAATTTTACCAACGAGAATATCGCCTGGCTTTACTTCAGCACCTATGCGTATAATACCATCATCCCCTAAATTAAGTAAAGCCTCTTCTGATACATTAGGAATGTCGCGTGTAATCTCTTCCTTACCCAATTTCGTATCGCGAGCTGTTAATTCAAACTCTTCAATATAAATTGAAGTGAAAGCATCCTCGCGTAATAATTTTTCGGAAATGATAATGGCATCTTCAAAGTTATAGCCAAACCAAGGCATAAAGGCTACCAGTACGTTACGCCCAAGCGCAGCTTCACCTTTATCTGTGGCAGGTCCGTCGGCAATTACATCGCCGGCTTTTATTTTATCTCCTACTTCTACAAGCGGTTGCTGATTAATACAGGTACCGGAGTTCGAACGTAAAAATTTCTTCAACAGATAAACTTTTTTCTCCATACGATTATCTAAAGGAGAAATAACAATTTTTGTACCATCTACATATTCCACAACCCCTTCTTCTTGCGCTACTACTACGGCGCCAGAATCCCTTGCAGCTCTTGCTTCTAATCCTGTTCCTACTAAAGGCGCTTCAGGTTTTAACAAAGGTACACCTTGACGTTGCATGTTAGAGCCCATCAAAGCTCGGTTAGCATCGTCATGTTCAAGAAAAGGAATTAATCCTGTCACAATAGAGACTAATTGTTTGGGCGAAACATCCATATGCGTAACTTTGGATGATTCAATTTCTAACGGTTCACTGCGATAACGTGCCCATACGATTGAATCAGCAAACATATTGTGTTCATCCAGGGTAGCAGAAGCCTGGGCAATTACACAGCGCTCTTCTTGATCTGCAGTCATGTACTCGATCTCTTCGGTGACTATGCCATTGCGCACAATTAGATAAGGTGTTTCAATAAAACCAAACTCATTGATCTTAGCAAAAGAAGATAAAGAGGTAATCAGACCAATATTTGGGCCTTCAGGAGTTTCAATTGGGCAAATTCTTCCATAGTGGCTTGTATGAACGTCACGCACTTCAAAGCCAGCGCGATCTCGATTCAGGCCGCCAGGTCCAAGCGAAGAAAGACGACGTTTATGGGTAAGCTCAGCAATGGGGTTAGTTTGATCCATAAACTGAGACAATTGAGAGCGACCAAAGAAGTCTTTAAGCACACCCGAAAGACCTTTAGCGGAAACAATTTTACCGGGAGTCAAGGTATCCGAAGACAAATCAAAAAGATTCATTCTTTCTCGAATAATTTTCTCCATGCGAGCCAAGCCAATACGGCATTGATTTTGAATTAACTCACCTACAGAACGCACGCGACGATTACCTAAATGGTCAATATCATCAATATTAACATCATCGCGACCTTGCTTAAGACGAATTAAATATTTTAAAGCACCAATGACATCTTCTTTCGTCAAAGTGACGGTTTGAAGTTGCTCGTCGGTAAGTTCCAGGCCCAATTTTGAATTAAGCTTATAACGACCTACACGACCTAAATTATAGCGCTTGGGATCAAAGAATAAACGCATAATAGCAGAACGGGCGTTCGATAAAGTAGCAGGTTCACCAGGACGAATTTTGCGATAAAAATCTTTTAGAGCGGATTCATAGGAATCAGTAGGATCCTTTGCTAGCATTTTAATGATAGGGCTTGTTTCATCGGCGTCTTCAGCAATACGAATGACTTCAATACCTGCGTCTATCATGCGTTTTAACATGGCTGTCGTTAATTTTTCTGCTGCTTTACCAAATATTAAGCCACTATCTTCATCGATAACGTCTTGGGCAAGGATTTTACCTACATATTTCACGAATTCTTTTTCGTTTTTAATCTTAACTTTGCGGGTACTAAAAAACTCTTCAATAATATCGGCATTAGTCGAGTATCCCAGAGCACGGATAAAAGTTGTTGCCAAAATTTTACGACGTCTTTTCTTACGATCGATGTAAATATGGATAAGATCATTGCTATCAAATGCGCCTTCTAGCCAGCTTCCCCTATAAGGAATAATGCGGAAGGAATAGATAACATTTCCTCTTGTATGCCGCTCCTGCTCAAAGCTAATCCCAGGAGAGCGATGCAACTGAGAAACGACCACGCGCTCAGCACCATTAATAATAAAGGTACCTTTATCAGTCATGACAGGGATAGTGCCCATGTACACTTCTTCTTCCTTGATGCCCGTCTCGTCTGTTAACCGAAACTTAACCTTTAACGTGACGTTATAAGAAATTCCTCGGCGAATACACTCCTCGGGAGTATACTTAGGCACACCAAGGCTATAAGAGATGTATTCTAAGATAGTCTTTTCGTCATAAGACTTAATAGGAAACAGCTCGCTAAACACCTCCTGCAAACCGATATTTTCGCGCTCATCGGCGAACTTATTAGCTTGAAGAAACTGATTGTAAGATTTTATTTGGATTTCAATAAGGTTCGGAAGATCAATAATTTCTTTTTTATTGATAAAACTCATGCGTTGCGGCGGCCTTTTCAACATTCTGAAGGTCTCCCTGTGTAACTTAACTTAATTGTTTGGATGATAGGTGTAGAATTAAAGATAGACTGATATTTACTAATAGTATCTACCACTAACCCTAAAGGACAGATATATCGACTATATTTTTCAAGAACCAAAATATCAATTCCTAATTTACATTTTTAATTCTATACCAAAAAGCCAAACTTAAAAATAGATGAGCCCAGGTAGGGAAATATTAATTTCACTACCTGGGTGATAAAACTCAAAAAAACTTTCTTAGAGTCCTTTGAGTGTAACCTTAGCACCTGCAGTTTCTAGCTTCTTCTTAATATCTTCAGCTTCTGCCTTGGGGGCTGTTTCTTTGACCACTTTTGGAGCACCGTCTACGAGCTCTTTAGCTTCTTTTAAGCCAAGACCTGTAATCTCGCGTACAACCTTAATGACACCGATTTTTTTATCAGCTGGGGATTCAACCAAAGTCACTTGAAAATCAGTTGCTTCTGGAGCAGCAGGCGCAGCAGCTGCAGGTGCAGCAACTGCCACAGCAGCAGCAGCGGCCTTAACGCCCCACTTATCTTCAAGCATAGTTTTCAACTCAGACATCTCTAATACGCTCAATTCGCTGAGTGTATTGACTAAATCTTCTGTTTTTTTACTCACAGTACTACCTCTTTAATTTCTAAAAACTTTATGTTAATGGGTTAATTATTATCTTCGCCGGCTTGCTTACATTTATTGTCCAAACAGTAAACCACGCTTGACAACACTGCATCCATGACTGCCAATGTCTCAGACATCGGTGCTTGAAGAACGCCAAGTAGCTGCGCACGCATTTCATCTTTATTGGGCAGCTTAGCTAAGGCCTCCATTTCAGCTGCATTGTACAGTTGGCCTTCAAAACGGCCACCAATCACTTCAACAACTTTGCCATTGTCCTGGCTAAACTTGTATACATACTTTGCTGTATCAAGCGGCTCATGCCCTGCCAAAACAATTCCTATATGCCCTTCTAGTGAGTCTATATCTATATCAAGCCCTGCTGCTTTAGCTGCTTTCACTAAAATACGCTTACGCACAACTTCAATGAAGCCACCCTGCTTAGCTAGGTCGCCACGAAATTCGTTAGCTTTATTAGCTGTAAAGCCTCTGTAGCGCATGATCAAAAAAGAATCATTTTTCTGAATATGATCTTGTACTTCATCTAAAAGGAGCTGCTTTTCTTCTCTCATAAAATAACTCCTTTAAGCTTGCTCAATTGCACGCAGGTCGATTTTTAAGCCGGGCCCCATCGTAGAGGAAAGGTACGCAGACTTCATAAATTGTCCCTTCGCTGCAGCTGGTTTGGACTTCTGCACAGCATGCAAAAATGCCATTATGTTTTCTTCAAGTTTATCATGCGCAAAAGATAGCTTACCCAATCCATTGTTAATCATTCCATGGCGATCCACTTTGAACTCAATTTTACCGGCTTTGAGCTCATGAATAGCTTTAACGATATCAGTGGTTACGGTTCCAGCTTTGGGTGTTGGCATGAGTCCTCGAGGGCCAAGAACTTTACCTAACTTACCTACTTCGCGCATCATATCTGGGGTGGCAATAACGGCATCAAAGCCGCTCCATCCCCCGCTAACTTTTTCTAAAAGTTCGTCGTCACCTGCGTAGTCGGCTCCAGCTGCTAAGGCTTCTTTAACCTTTTCACCTCTGGCAAAAACGAGTATTGAAATCGTTTTTCCTGTACCATTCGGTAGTGATACAGTTCCGCGGACATGTTGATCCGTTCTACGAGGGTCCACGCCCATTTTTAAAGCCACGTCAAGCGTCTGATCAAATTTAACAGGCGGACATTTCTTTAAAATTTCGACAGCTTCTTTAACTGTGTATGTTTTAGTAACATCCACTAGTTTTGCTGCCTCCCGAATTCTTTTGCTTTGGCGACCCATATTCTCTTTTTGTTTATAAGTTTATTCAGCGACTAACTCTAAGCCCATGGAACGTGCTGTCCCTAGAACGATATGTGTAGCAGCTTCTAAATCGCGCGCATTCATGTCTTGAATTTTTTCTTCAGCCACTTTTAACGCTTGCGCCTTAGTAATTTTGCCCACTTTGTCTCGATTAGGTACGGCCGACCCTTTTGCTACACCTGTTGCTTTTTTCAATAGTTCTGCTACAGGGGGCTTTTTTGTAATAAATGTGAAGCTTTTATCAGCATACACAGTGATGACGACGGGCAAAATATCTCCTGCCATCGCCTGAGTTTTAGCATTATATTCCTTGCAAAATGCCATAATATTTACACCGGCAGAACCGAGTGCTGGACCAATAGGTGGAGCTGGATTAGCTTTCCCTGCTGGAATTTGCAACTTAATAATTTTAACAACTTTTTTTGCCATAATTTCCTTCTATCCACCATTCATCTTAACATGTGACACCCCGAGGCAGGGGTCTGAAGCAGCTAAAGCATCAAAGCTGAGTTTTTTGTCACACTCATTATATATTATCTTAATTGAAATCTTCAAGGTAGTGCTATTTAAAGCGCCGTCTCCTCATGATCTCTAGCTTGATTCTGCTTCTTCGTTAATTTCTTCCACTTGTACAAATTCTAGATCATCCACCCGTGTATCACGCCCAAAAATAGAAACCAATACGCTCAAACGGCCTTTATCATGGAAGACCTCAGAAACCGTTCCAATAAAGTTAACGAATACACCATCTATAATTTTAACTTTGTCGCCTATTTCAAACTTGTGGCGTTGAGTAACTTTTTGTTTTTTATCTTCTAGATCTCTAAGAATTTCTTCAACCTCAGCATCAGATAAAGCTGTAGGCTTATCTCCACCTAAAAACTCAATGACTCCGGCAGTCTGCTTAACATAATGCCAAGACTCATCTGTTAGAGTCATTTTTACAAGGAGATAGCCCGGCCATAAACGTCTTTCTATAATTTTCTGTTGTCCTTTTTTGACCTCAGAAACATTTTCAATGGGCAGCAAAATTTTTTCGATAAGCTCGCTCATGCCTTTGAGGTCTCGGTGCTCCTCTAATGCTTTCTTGACTTTTTTTTCATGTGTAGAGAAAACCTGTACGACATACCATTTGTGCATTAACCACCGCCGTTATTAATCTTAAACTACTAAACGCAAAGCCGACTCTAAAAACCAAAGGCACGCTTGAATGAGTAAATCCATAAAATATATACCCATTCCACAAAAAAATGTGGCACCGACCACAATAAGAGTATAAGTTTTTAATTCTTCAGGATTCGTCCAGTTAATACGTTTAAGCTCAGCTTTAATTTCGCTAACAAAGTCAGCTACTTGTATTTTTTTATTAGCCGCCACAGTTTCTTTATTTTTAGAGGCATTAAGGGTAGGCTGTTGTTTTTTCTTCGCTTCCATTAATTTTGCTTCGACTACCATATTTTACCTCCAACCTACTCTCATTGTGATTACTTCATTACGAGTGCGGAGGGATTCGAACCCCCGACCGGCGGCTTTGGAGACCGCTGCTCTACCAGCTGAGCTACACACCCTCATCATTAAGTTAAGTGTGTAGAAAATTGTAGGCTACCCACCTATTTCTCTACACACTTACATTAACACTTACTTGATAATCTCTGATACTGTACCAGCACCGATAGTATGTCCGCCTTCACGAATAGCAAAACGCATACCTTTTTCCATGGCTACTGGAGCAATTAATTTAACAATAATCTCCACGTTATCACCAGGCATAACCATTTCTACGCCTGCTGGCAATTCAATAGTACCGGTTACGTCTGTCGTACGGAAGTAAAATTGAGGACGATAACCTGTAAAGAAAGGCTTCTTACGACCACCTTCTTCTTTAGTCAAGACATATACAGGCGCTTTGAATTCAGTATGAGGAGTGCAAGTACCGGGAGCTGCCAACACCATTCCGCGCTCGATATCAGTCTTTTCAAGACCACGAAGAAGAAGACCGACGTTTTCACCGGCACGTGCTTCATCCATCGACTTGTTGAACATCTCTACCCCTGTCGCTACAGTGTCACGTGTTTCACCTAACCCGACTAACTGCAACTTATCGTTTAATTTGACTATTCCTCGCTCCACACGGCCAGTAGCTACTGTACCACGTCCAGAAATTGAGAATACATCTTCAACAGGCATTAAGAAAGGCTTATCGATTTCTCGTGTGGGTGTAGGAATTTGCTGATCAACAGTGCGCATTAAAAGCTTAACTGCTTCCACATATTTTTCATCTCCCTCGAGAGCTTTTAAAGCAGATCCTCTAACAATAGGTACATCTTTATAGCCTTTGGATTCGAGTAACTCATGCAATTCTAATTCCACCAAGTCAAGCAACTCTTGATCGCTTTCACCTAGCATATCTACTTTGTTAAGGAACACTACGATCGCAGGAACTTGCATCTGACGAGCTAATAGGATGTGCTCGCGAGTTTGAGGCATAGCACCATCCGTGGCAGCTACCACAAGTATAGCACCATCCATTTGTGCCGCACCTGTAATCATGTTTTTTACATAATCAGCGTGACCGGGGCAGTCAACGTGTGCATAGTGGCGAGCATCAGTTTCATATTCCACGTGAGTGGAGTTGATAGTGATACCACGTGCTTTTTCTTCAGGTGTATTATCGATCGAAGCATAGTCTCTAAAAGTTGCTCCGCCTGCTTCAGCCAATACTTTTGTTATAGCGGCTGTTAAAGTTGTTTTGCCATGGTCGACGTGGCCAATAGTGCCCACGTTTACGTGAGGCTTATTACGTTGAAATGATTGTTTTGCCATTATATCCTCCGTTAAACTCCAGTAAGGACGTTAATATATTTATTTTTTCTTTTTTGCCCAGAAAAGGAATTGAACCTTCGACCGCTTGCTTACCATGCAAGTGCTCTACCACTGAGCTATCTGGGCAAGCAATTTTTGTCTGCAAACTCAAAAGCATAAAAGTTTAGCTTTTTTTATATAAAAGATCAACAATTATTAGGATCTTCCATATTCTTAACGTTGGCGGAAAATTATCCGAGCTTTCGTTAAATCATAAGGAGACATCTCTACAGTCACCACATCTCCTACCAAAACACGAATATTTTTCATTCGCATTTTTCCACATAGATGGGCTATAACCTTTAAGCCATTTTGTAAGGACACTCTAAAGGTCATATTTGGAAGCAGCTCTTCTACAGTGCCGTCCAATTTAATAGTATCTTCTTTTGCCATGCTATATTGGGGTTTATGTCTTTGAAGAAATAGAAACGATTTATTTAGTGTAGAATAAATTAACACAAATCTGTTAAATGTCAAGCATAAATGTTAAATCCATGAAAATTATTTTACTTTGGGGGAATATCGCTTAGCTAACCTCCTACTACTTTTTCTGCTATATTACACCACCCTTGCAAGGATGATTTTTATATTTATCTTAAAAAGGCGCAGCGTCTGCATTTTTTTTAAGAATTTTTGATTGTACTTCTCTTTGCTTACCCCTAAGAAACATACAAGCCAAAGAAAAATTTAATATGGCAAATAAACGATAGGAGAGCTATTATTTCCTCGGGATAATCAACCACTTAACGCAGGCTCTTTATTAAAAAGATAAAGAGCTGTAAATTAAAAATTTCATTTTTTGCAAACACTTACTAGTTGCAGTTTATTTAAGCGTGGTTAAGTTTGCTATTCCCTAAATATTTTTAGCTTTAAGATAAAGTAGATATTAGAGCTGTATACTGAATTTGATAGATTTCCTTATGTCACCCACCTTTGAAAGAAAACAAAATGAATTAAAAGCTCTTTTTGCAGCTTGCCCTAATGAAGAGTCTAAATACAAAAAGATCATGGAAATGGGGCGAACATTAACAAAGCTGGAAATGCATCTTAAGACCCCTGAGAATATCGTTAAAGGCTGCCAAAGTGTCATGTATTTACACTCTTTTTTAAAAGAGGGAAATGTCTATTTTAAAGTGGAGTCTGAAGCTTTAATTTCTGCCGGGCTAGCAGCTCTTCTTATTTATGTCTATAATGGAGAAACACCAGAATCTATTTTAACCTGTGCACCGACATTCTTAGAAGAGTTGGGTATTCGCGCTAGCTTAACACCTAGCCGTGCCAACGGCCTCTATAGTGTACATCTACGCATGAAGCAAGACGCCCTCAGATTATTAACAGCTAAGTAAATAGCTTATTGCCCGCCGATCTAAATATTAAATTTTCTTAAACTTAATCCTCTGCCCGCTTCGTACATGGCTTTTGCAATTTTACGGATGGGGCCAGTTTTAAGTTATCTATAAGAAGAAAAGCGTAAAAAATAAAATACCAGGCGCTTTTATAAGACAGGATAAAAAAAACCAAACTTTAGGCCACTTAAAGAAAAGTTTCCACCATTTTTTATTGGCTAGCAGCTAACTCCTTCATTAAGACGGATTTATTTCCTTACGCGTTTCAAATTCTAGCTTCCATTGACGCCCATCTGCTGATACACACCATAGCTCCAGTACACCCAATTCTGTCATCCGAGACTTTAACTTAACATTGATCACTTTTCCATCTCCTTCCATACGATCTAGGCATGCTTCTATGCTAGGTAACTCGGTCAGCTCCTGTTTCCAATTTTTAACTAGGGTTCCTACTGCAGGTTCTATACCATTCGACAATGTTTTAGTCGCATGGCTAAAAAAGCGAAAGGTAGCTGGCTGTCCTACTACGAGGGCAAATTCTTGCCCCGGTAAATCTTGTTCTGAGCCTTCCTCCATGCCAAAAGGTACTACACACACAGCTTTAAGAGACGGCGTAAGACCGGGCACTGCTAAGGTAGCCTCTTCTACGCCCACATAAAAGCTGCGACTTGTACCGCTTTTAATCCTTATGGCGTGCCCTCGACAAGCAAGTCCATAGCTAACAGCTCCATAGCTCACAGCGTAATCCAGATCGCCGTCTGCCAATACCTTTACCGTTTCTCTATGCATTTTTGTAGCCCAATAATTAAGTTGCTCTACTACTCTTTGGCAAAACGCTTCTGCTTTCATGGTTCCCCCGTTAAAGAGGACAGCGGTAGGCATTAGAAAATTATCCATGCTTGGGCTTTCACTTTCACCGGTCATAGACAAAAATTTAGCTAATTGGCAGGTTATACGCGCATCTTGCGCATAAGGCAAGCCAATCTGCTGCAAGCCTAAACGCTTTTCATGATGAGCACGTTCTTCGGGATTTACTATAGGCATAAAGCCTTGCAGAATTAATTCTTGGGCTTCAGGCAAGGTTATAGATGTTTTTAAAGAATTGGCTATTAATTTACGTCCTCTTCCCATAATAGTGATGTCCACTTGCTGAGAGGGTGCTAATGCAAACAGCTGTTCCTTTGCTTGTCGGCAAGCATGTGTTAAAGCTTTAAGTTGCCATTCATCAATAGAATGGCCTTGCTCTTCTAATTTAGATTTTGCAAGGTAAGCTAACGCTAGATCTATATTGTCTCCACCCAGTAATAAATGGGATCCTACGGCAATGCGTTTTAACCCTACCTCTCCCTCTTGATCAATTACGGAGATGACACTAAAATCGGTAGTTCCTCCCCCAATATCTACTACTAAAATATGATCTCCCACTTTAAGGATTTTACGCCAATCTTGGGCATGTCTATGTAGCCATGCATAGAAGGCTGCCTGAGGTTCTTCTAGAAGAATAATAGCGGGATATTCCGCTAAAGCTGCAGCTTCTTCGACAAGTTGGCGGGCTCGCGGGTCAAAAGAGGCAGGAACCGTAATTAAGACCTGCTGCTCTTTAAATGGAACTTGCGGCATATTTTTTTCCCATGCTAAGCGCATGTGCCGCAATAATTCCGAACAAGCCTGCAAGGGACTTATTTTCAAGCTCTCTTCATCAAAATCTGGAGGAAGAAGGGGGTCATGGGGATTAATGCTAGGATGACAAAGCCAGGATTTTGCTGACGAGATGAGCCGAGTAGGCAGCTCAGCTCCTCTATGACGAGCATACGATCCTACACATTTGTTAGAGCTAAAAAAATCTGCTAACTCTAGAGGAATTGCAGAAAGCTCCTCTGATAAGGGAAAGTATAAAAAAGAGGGAAGAGCCTTGCTCTCACCTAAGGTTGTAGCCTCCATGACCTGGGGAATAGAAAATTGATGAATAACGGGGTTATTATCATCAACTTGCGTATAAGCTAAAGTGCAATTAGTCGTTCCAAGATCAATACCGATAATATAATGGCTAGAAGAGACCATGATTAAAATACCTTATATACAATATAGAGAGAAAAATATTTTTTTAATTATCCTTTAACTTCAATTTCTGCAGGACAAATAATTTCGGAGGCTTGTTCTGCCATTTTCATCGGCAAAGATCGTTTATGAGCTTTCCAGCCTTGGTGAACAATAGTTCCTATATAGGGAGGCTCTCCCCTAACTTGGCCTGATACTTTTATAGCTGCAGTATCATATCCTTTGGGTACTGTAATCATTGCTCCCTCTTTTTCTAGCATGATAGGACGTATGGTTACCAGTTCTTCCAAGTTCTTACTACATTCTTGATGAATTTGGCGTACAGCCGCGCCTACTTGAGCATCAGTAAAAGCATGAATATCCTCTTTTAAGAAATCAATAAGCCGCCCTGACTGCTGCAATAAAGCGAGCAAGCGCAAATGTGAATAGTCTTGCTTGGGGCTTTCTAAATTTTTCACCGAATCATCTAGAAAAGCCAAAGCCTTAGTGGGCTCCTTCCAAGCTTTAATAAATGCTTTTATAGCTAATAAAAAATTCATGGTAGTTTCTCCTAAATGTCGATTCTTTTTTCGATAAGTTCATAGGCTTCATACACGGAGGATAAATAGCCGGTATGTACAAAAATCTCAAGCAATAAACATAGAAGAAAAAATACAAATACTAGACTTAGCAGTAATTTTCCTCCCGGCACACGAAAATAAGCGGGATATCCTTTAGAATATCGGCCTATCCAAACCATTAAAACAGGAATAAAACCATTTAAGATTGTATCTCCATAACCGCCCGAAGAATCTAGAGCGACTACAAACACTCTTTCAAATTGAGTAGCAAAAACAAGTGTAGGCACGATGATTAAGATGCCTAATATTACATTCCCTATTCCTATCTTTTTAATTTTTAATCCATCGGAAAGGAAATCAAATAGCCCTAAAGCAATCCCTAAAAAAGAAGTGACAACGGCAAAAAAAGCAAAAAAATGAGCAATACTTGCTACATACTTTCCGTGCACATGTTCATTTAAAAAAAGAGTGGCAGGCTTACCATCAATCAAGGCTTGAGCCAAGCCATGGGTCCCTTCTACGGGAACAATCCCCAGCATCATACATTGCCATAAAGCATATACTATAAAGGTAATAGAAGTCCCTCCAATAATTGCTAAACGTAAGCTCTTTAAGTTCTTTTTTAAATAAGGAGTCAAACTTGGCACCATTGTTTGATAGCTAAAAGAGGCCAACATTAAAGGAATAGCTAATAGAAAACCTGTCCAATGACTATATTTCAAATAAGTAACTTGTACTTCGGGCATCCCTATGCTAATTAAGGCTACATAGGAAGCAAGCATTGCCATAAATAAAATTGCATTGACTCGGCCTACAATAGCACTCCCTAAATAGAGAACGAGCCCAAAAGTTAAGATATAAATCGTACACCCTAGCTCTTTAGTCAAGGGAAGATTGAAAACGCTGTCGAAAGCTAGAGCTAGCTGATGGCCTCCCGCTGCTGTATAGGCAACAAGCGAGGCATAACAAATAAAGAGATAAAGAATCCAGCTAATCCCACGTCCCATATTTCCTAAAAGACGGTGTGTCATGGTATCAACATGGACACCTTCTTCCATCCACAGGCTAACTTCCAATAAAAGTAGACCTGTAATTGTCATCATTATCCAACAGATAACCATGACCACCAAAGAAGGTATAAAGCCATTCACACCTGTGGCAACAGGTAAAGCAAGCATTCCTCCACCAATACAACAACCCGCTACAAGAAACATAGCTGACAAAACGGTTCCTTTAGAAGGAACGAGACTTTTTTCCACAACTCTCCTTAATAAATTTTAAAATTAGTGAGATGATCATAGATAATTTAGTGATAGTCATCAAGAGGAAACAACTACAGAACTAATAGTAGAGTGTCATGCAATGCAGTTTATCTTTTGCCCTCTTAAAAGCTAGCCAAACTCTCTACTTTTTTCCTTTCCAGGAAGATACTTTCAAGACATCAAAGAAGATTGAAGTAAAAAATTTTCTAAACTTTTCAATAAAGCTTGTTATAATAGCGACATCCATCCAGCAACTCATCTATTTGTTCAAGGTCCTTGAAAGGCAGTCTATCCATCTTTAAGCTTTTGTTTCATTCAATCCCCTCTTTTATTAAGATAAAAAAGACTTAAAGAGTAAATATGCCAACCTTCTTATTAAAAATTCAAAACCTCTCTTTTTCTTTCGGGGAAAAAAAGATATTAAAAAATCTTTCGTTAGATATATCACCTAACGAAGTCATCTCTTTAGTAGGATGGTCAGGATCAGGGAAAACGACTCTCTTTAAACTCCTTGCAGGCCTATTACCGACTGAAAAAGGGGTGATTAGCATGGCCACAGGTTACCCTGCAGAATCCATTGCTTTTATGGCGCAAGAAGATCTTTTGCTTCCTTGGAGAACAATTCTAGAAAACTTACTCCTGCCTACAGAATTAGGGAAAAAGCCTTCTTCTAGCTTATCCCTCCAGCAAAAAGCAGTAAGCTTGCTCTCAGAAATGGGCCTCCAAGAAAGTGCTAATCTATATCCTGAGCAACTTTCTGGAGGAATGCGCCAACGGGTTTCTCTCGCCCGTGCTCTTTTGCAACAACGCCCTCTCCTGCTGCTGGACGAGCCTTTTAACAAGCTAGATGTAGTACTTCGTGAGCAGATCTATGAACTATTACGTAAACTTAAAGAGAAATTGAATTGTACCATTTTAATGAATACCCATGACTTTCGTGATGCTATTTATCTGGCAGACCGTATTTTATTGCTGCATGATGGAATTATTTATAAGATATGGAAAATAGAAAATAACGTGCGGCATGATCCACTCCACTATGCAACCCTTTCAGAGGAAATCCGGCAGGCCCTCTTCAATTTGATAAATTAAGCTGATAAGTATGACCTTTTAATTTTCCTCCTCTAAAGGGCCTTGTTAGATAAATAATCTAGTAGCTCGTTTGTTTAAGGCCCAGCCTTATGCTACTAAGTTAGCACCCCTAGCCCTTTAGGTATTCCAATTTTTTTATCTTATTCCTAAACTAAAACTTACGCTATAGTTCTACTTACTGATAAGCCCTTTCCTAAAGAAAAAATTCCCTCCCAAGCTCTACATAACTTTCCACGCACTATTTCTTTTTCTCCAGCCAGGTCTTGTCAGTTTTTAGGCTTCAGGTTCCTTCTCCTTGTGGAGGTACTAAGGGATTTATGCTTTGAATAGAGGATGGGTAGCAAGCTTATCTATCATAAGCTTTCTGTCTATAAGAAACTTTTAGCCCCTTTGGCAACTTAAAAGATTATCTAGTTTGTTATTAAATCATCCGCTTTATTGCTCTTTGTCACCTCCCTCAAAATAATCTTCTATGGATTTGGACACATGCTTAAGTAGATCTTCCTTCAAATTCTCCGCTTGTCTTTCCAAAGCTAACAGATTTTGCAATCTCCTTCCTCATAAAACTTCATCCCACAAAAATCAAACGCTATATCGGTTAGGGAAGGGTATAGCTTAACTTCTTTACGTTCTTGCCCAAGCTCTTTAGTGCATCTACAGATGCATATCCTAACTAGGATAGACGAATAGTAAGCAATCTTGAGTATTGACCCACATAGAATATGCCTCCGCTAACTTTATTAAACATCAAAAGCATTTAGACTTTCTACTAGATAAGGAATCAGAAAAGTAAAGTTTTAAATGAAAGCTTTGCTATTAGCCTTATAAAACATTAAAGAAAGGTTTAACCTCATGCAAGTTCAAAATCTCTCCCCCGCTCCTCTATCAAAGATTTCACCTGAAATTCCCCTGTCCGCGCTTTCCCCCGAGCTCCACAAGAAGTTACAAAATCCCGCACTTTACGCTATGGTAGAGGGTACTCTATGTGGCCGGCTGGTTAAATTGCTTCTAGCACGCTGTAATACCACTTTAGAAAAGCATTTATATGTATACAAAGCTAAAGGAGTTGTGCTCTCCGAAAGTTTACAGATTATATTGGGAATAGCCCAAGCCACAGATAATCAAGAAGCCCTTGATATACTTTATAAGTATAATCCTAACTTAGCTTCCATCTGCCATATTAAGCTTATGGCTCATCGATTTGGTATTGTTGGTAAAAGCCAAATAAATGGGCAGCCTTTTGACTTAGAAGGTTCTGATCATCGCATTACCTTTCAAGCTCTTTATACTTCGCTTAAACTTCATTTAGATCTTCCTGAGCAAGAAATCATTCTTCCTATTATTGAAATGACCTTAAAAGTTGAAAAAGATCCCACTATAATGCCCGAAATTCTTTTAGAAGCCTATCATCAAGGCAAAACAATTTTTTTGCCTTTGCTATTTAGTTTATCTAGAGCCTGTCACATTTATGGTTTTCTCCTTAAAGGCAACCAGCTAATCAAGCTTAACAAAGGATTCCATGAAGACCTACCTACTGGTCTACATGTCTATAAAATTGGCGATCTTTCTAAGATCACTATTGAATACATTCATAAACTATTGAACACGAATGCATTAATAACTTATTTTGAAAAAGGTGTGGATAAAGAACTGGGTCTTATTCACGACCGCTATATTCCTACTACCCTTCAAAGAGGAGGATTTTGTTCTTGGTCTTTAGCCAAAATGGCTTTACGCGGAAGCTTTATTTTAGAAGGGATAGAGAATGAAGAAATAAAATATAAAAAATGGAGTCAAGCCGATCGTTTTGCCACAGTCATCGATTATCTAAAGCAAGAAAATATAGATCCCCACTTAATCGCTTCGATGTGGTGTAGAACTAAAGACCAAAAAATTAAAGAAGCTTTGGAAGATAGATTAACAACTACGCATATAGCTAATGAAAAATCCACATCTCTTCATTTAGCAGCAGAAAGCAATAACTTTCCAGTGGTAGAAAAGTTATTGATGGAGGGAGTGAATATCAATGAAGAAGACTCTGAAGGCTGGACACCCTTAATTGCCGCGGCTTGCCAGGGTCATGTTGAAATGGTGGAATACCTATTGGAAAGAGGTGCCCACGTTAATAAAACGGGTAAAACAGGCCTTAGTGCCTATTGCCACCTATTGTCTCAGATAGGTGAATGCTCTAAAAATCCCAAAATGGAAAGCCGTATCAATAAGGTTGAAAAGGTTTTAATAGAGAAAGGAATTGATACAGATCTTTCCAATGGTTTTAAATGGATGTTCCGACGCCATGCAGAAAGGTTTTAAAACTTTTACTTTTGCATTCTCTGCAGCCTTTCTACCACCACCTCAATCTTTGGCCTTGCTGATGGGGCGGGGTCACACATTTCTATGATAAGTCTTTCCAAATCACTCTTCGCTTTTTGTTTTAGTTTTTCTAAGTCTTCTTTATAACCTGCCTCCGTTAAGTAGAAGGTAAGTGGAATAGGGTCCCTACCCACCTTCCAGGGAGCAGATCCATGGCTGATGAACATTTCTAGCAAACTGACCCCTAGCGCATAGACATCTGCAGGTCTAGCATCCTTAACATGCTCTTCCTCTGAATATTCTGGTGGGATATAACCTGGCGTGCCTAAGGAAACTTCTCTCTTGCTGGCGTCGCTATTCTTATGGACAGTATCAAAATCCCCTACAGCAGCCTCTACTGCTTTGGGATTGGAGGGATCCCATTGCAAGAAGATGTTTTCAGGCTTAAGATCCCGATGAACCCATCCTTTCTCATGCATTATTTGAATTCCTTGTGCAAGTTGAAGGGCTATTTTGGCATGCAGTTGCTTGTGAAGCTGATTGCTTTTAATAAAAGAGAACACCTTTTCACCAGAAAAGGGGTAATACTTAGATATAAAAGCCTCCTTGCGTCCCCCTGCTTTTTGGGCACTCCAGATAGAAACAGGTTTTTTAGGCATTGATTTCCATGCCACATGTTCCATTTGACAAATGTGCGGTTGGCCTTTTACATCCTCTATAAATTGGATTATATTTACTCTCTCTACCTCATCAAGAGGCTCGAATAAGACCCCTCTGACTTTGATTTCTTTAGTATCTATATTTTGCATTAACTTAGCTCTTTTATATCCCCCTTTACCCAGCAAACCTGCTTTTAATTCATTTCCAATGCGCATCCATTCTTCTTTTTTCAGGTGAACTGCAATCTTCCCGTCAGGGTAAACAGTATATGAGTGCGTCAATCCTGCTCCTTTAGCACTAATTTTCGTAATTAAATCCCTGGGGCTTTTCTTTAGAATTTCCTTCAATCTAGCAATATCTTGTTCAATAGTCTTAAAGTCAAATCGCTTTGATTCCTCGCCCATCATTTTTAATGGCTGGCTAATTTGCCCTTCTACTGTAGCAAGCTCTGTAGGGTGATTAGATTCTACATCTGCATCTAACGCTAGGTTTTCTAATATTTTATCTAATTCCTCACTAAGCTGCTCTGAATCACTTTGGGATAAGTTTGTTTCTAATAAAAACAGGTCTATTTGAGATTCTCCTGCTTTTGAAGCAATCTCTTGGTGCCTATTAATCTTTTCCTCAAGGTTATTAATCTGTAAATAGAGATCATCTTGCTCTGGCGATAATTTGAAATTTCCTTCGCTTAGTATCTTTTCAAGATCGCTAAGTTCCTCTCTAATTGCATTTAAATCTTCTAAGCTTGGCTTTTCATCTAGCTTTTGATTTAAACGATACAACTCCTCCTCAATCTCACTAAGAGCGGCTGCTTCCTTGGTAAGGTCTACATTTACTATAGATTTTTCAGCTACAGCTTCTGTTTCTTTCTCTTTACCTTTCATCTTTCTTCTTATTTCTTTTTCTTCAGGTGTCATAAAGGCTAGAGGAATGGCTATCTTTCCTGGGGCAGCTTTACTGGCTTGGGATGGTTGCTCTTTATGGTTTTTTTCAAAAACTCTTCTCAATTTTTCAACATTTACGGGCTTTGCACGCCCTTTGGCCTCCTCGTTTGCTGAAGTAATTTCTTTCGACGGAGGCTTTTCTTCGAGCTGTTGAGGCTTATTTGATTTCTGTTCTGGCTTTGTCCTTTTAAGGAGACCTCTTTCGGAGGGCCTGTTTAAGAGATAATCGGTCTTCGCTATGATTTCTCTAGCTTTTTCGCTTACCTTTACTTGCCCCGACATCTTTCTCTCGCCGGATGCTTGCTCTCTAGGAGTGGCAGATAGAGCCTCTTTTTCTTTCCAAAAATTTAAAGCCTTACCATAGTCATTATTCATAACTATCCTTTACTAATTGTTATTAAAAAACAAATTCACCAACAATTTAATTATAAATTATAAATTTAATTATTAAAACATTTGTTTATTAAAATTAAAAACAAATAAATGTAAGTTATTAAATAAAAACAACAAAAACTGTTTTAATTAAAATAAAAAATAAATAATTTAAAAGAAGAAACATTAATAGTATTTATGAAAAATTAAACAACAACCATTTAAGTTATTAATAATTACAACTTTTTTTTAAACATATATTTTTATAAAAAAAAATGATTTAAAAATAATAAACATTTAAATTAAATAATTCTTATTTACACGCATCAACTGACAATTAGACTTCTGGAAAAAGCGAATTATTAGCCTAAAAGGACAACTTAAACAGAATTTCAGAAAGAATTTGAAATAACCAATGATCCAAAAATGCTAGCTGAATATGCTAAGCTAAATGGTTGCTATATGATCAAAAAAGGCTTTACTTGCGAAGAAGTGAGCAAGCAAGAAGTGCATAATTGGCATAAAGATTTAGCTAAAATGGGACTAGGTTTTAAAATGGTAAAAAGAGACCTAGAAATACAGCAATCTACTTTCGTAAGGAGCTAAAACAAAAAGCGGAGGTAGATTTAAAAAGGCTCTTTATAGAATGGGCGACGTTGGCCCATTATTATTATTATTATTATTACTATTATTATTAACGATTGATAAAGTGGTAGAAAAGCTGCAGAGCATGTAAAAGCAAAATTTTTAAAATCCTTTCGCATGGCGTTGGGCCATCCATCTAAAACCATTGGAAAGGTCGGTGTCAATTCCTTTCTCTATTAATAATTGCTTAACTTTTTTAATACGTTTTTCCATGTTAGGATTTTTAGAGCATTTACCTTGTCGAGATAATAGATGACAATAAGCGTTAAGGCCTGTTTTACCCGTTTTATTAACGTAGGCTCCTCTTTCCAACAGGTATTCCACCATTTCAGCATGACCTTGGCATGCTGCGGCAATTAAGGGTGTCCAGCCTTCAGCGTCTTCGCTATTGATATTTTCTCCATTCATCAATAGCTTTTCTACCACTGAAAAGTTATTGCTTTCTGCTGCTAAATGAAGAGATGTGGATTTTTCATTGGCTATATGCGTGGTTGTTAATCTATCTTCCAAAACTTCTTTAATTTTCTGGTCTTTAGTTCTGCACCATAGAGAAGCAATTAAGTGGGAATCTACATTTTCTTGCTTTAGATAATCGATGAGTGTGGCAAAACGATCGGCTTGACTCCATTTTTTATATTTTATTTTTTCATTTTCTATCCCTTCTAAAATAAATCCTCCGCGTAAAGCTAGTTTGGCTACAGACCAAGAACAGAACCCTCCTTTTTGAAGGGTAGTAGGAATATAGCGGTCGTGAATAAGGCCAAGCTCTTTATCCACACCTTTTTCAAAATAAGTTATTAATACATTCGTGTTCAGTAACCTATGAATGTATTCAATATTAATCTTAGAAGGATCAGGTATTTTATAAACATGTAGGCCAGTGGGTAGGTCTTCATGAAGTCCTTTATTAAGCTTGGCTAGACGGTTGCCTTTAATGAGAAAACCATAAATGTGGCCGGCTCTAGATAAACTAAATAGCAAAGGTAAAAAAATTGTTTTACCTTGATGATAGGCGTCTAAAAGAATTTGATCCTTTGTATAAGGATTTTTTTCAACTTTTAGGATCATTTCAATAATAGGAAGGATTACCTCCTGCTCAGTAACATCTAGATGCTGTTTAAGGGAAGTATAAAGAGCGTGAAAAGTAATGCGGTGATCAGAACCTTCTAAGTCAAAAGACTGCCCATTTATTTGGCTTTTACCGACAATACCAAATCGATGAGCCATAAGTTTAATATGGCAGATGGAAGCTAAGTTAGGATTATACTTATAAAGTATATCAAGGGCTTCTTGATTATCTGTGGCTTGGGCTATTCCCCATACGGTTTCTAGCCTTTTTGAGAGTACAATTCCTTTAGCTTTGTATGCATATAAATGCTTTTCTAAAATGGTATTACTGCGTGCTAGAAGCAATTTAATCAGCCGGCCACATAGAGTACCCTGGACCATGTCGTAAAGTTCAGGATTTTGTAACATCTTGTGGACCTCGGGGGAAATCTCAGACACAGGAATTTCAGGTGAAATCTTTGATAGAGGAGCGGGGGAGAGATTTTGAACTTGCATAAGGTTAAACCTTTCTTTAATGTTTTATAAAGCTAATAGCAAAACTTTCATTATTTAACAATCTAATCAATCCTAGGAAATATTGATGTTTTATTATTAGCAAGTAGCTATAGCCAAGCGTTTATAGGCTATCCTTGCTTTCCAAGCTTTAATTGTAAGCGGTCACGGGGATTATCAATTATTTTTTAATAAGTAAAACAATTTCTAGAGTTCATATTTACTTAATCATATAATGGTAAAAAAAGACCTGGAAATACAGTAATCTACTTTCATAAGGAGCTGAAACAAAAAGCGGAGGTAGATTTAGAAAGGCTCATCATAGAAATGTGCAACTCCTGCCCCAAGAACAAGGCCAACGATTAATGAAGTGGTAGAAAAACTGCAGAGCATATAAAAGCAAAATTTTTAAAACCTTTCTGCATGGCGCCGTGCCATCCATCTAAAACCATTGGAAAGGTCGGTGTCAATTCCTTTCTCTATTAAAACCTTTTCAACCTTATTGATACGGCTTTCCATTTTAGGATTTTTAGAGCATTCACCTATCTGAAACAATAGGTGGCAATAGGCACTAAGGCCTATTTTGCCCGTTTTATTAACATGAGCTCCTTTCTCCAGCAGATATTCCACCATTTCCACATGACCCTGGCAAGCCGCGGCAATTAAGGGTGTCCAGCCTTCATCATCTTCGCTATGGATATTTTCTCCATCCATCAATAGCTTTTCTACCACCGAAAAGTTATTGCTTTCTGCTGCTAAATGAAGAGAGGTGGATTTTTCATTAGCTATATGCGTAGTTGTTAATCTATCTTCCAAAGCTTCTTTAATTTTTTGGTCTTTAGTTCTACACCACATCGAAGCGATTAAGTGGGGATCTATATTTTCTTGCTTTAGATAATCAATGACTGTGGCAAAACGATCGGCGTGACTCCATTTTTTATATTTTATTTTTTCATTTTCAATCCCCTCCAAAATAAATCCTCCGCGTAAAGCCATTTTGGCTAAAGACCAAGAACAAAATCCTCCTCTTTGAAGGGTAGTAGGGATATAATGGTCGTGAATAAGGCCAAGTTCTTTATCCACACCTTTTTCAAAATATGTCCTTAATACATTCGTGTTCAATAATCTATGAATGTATTCAATATTAATCTTAGAAGGATCGCCTATTATATAAACATGTAAGCCTGTTGGTAGGTCTGCGTGAAGTCCTTTATTAAGCTTGATTAGCCGGTTGCCTTTAATGAGAAAACCATAAATGTGACAGGCTCTAGATAAACTAAATAGCAAAGGCAAAAAAATTGTTTTGCCTTGGTGATAGGCATCTAAAAGGATTTGATCCTTTGTATGAGGATCTTTTTCAACTTTTAAGGTCATTTCAATAATAGGAAGAATCATCTCTTGCTCAGGAAGGTCGAGATGCTGTTTAAGCGAAGTATAAAGAGCTTGAAAGGTAATGCGATGATCAGAACCTTCTAACTCAAAAGACTGCCCATTTATTTGGCTTTTACCGACAATACCAAATCGATGAGCCATAAGCTTAATATGGCAGATGGAAGCTAAGTTAGGATTATACTTATAAAGTATATCAAGGGCTTCTTGATTATCTGTGGCTTGGGCTATTCCCCATACGGTTTCTAGCCTTTTTGAGAGTACAATTCCTTTAGCTTTGTATGCATATAAATGCTTTTCTAAAGTGGTATTACTGCGTGCTAGAAGCAATTTAATCAGCCGGCCACATAGAGTACCCTGGACCATGTCGTAAAGTTCAGGATTTTGTAACATCTTGTGGATCTCGGGGGAAATCTCAGATAGGGGAATTTCAGGTGAAATCTTTGATAGAGGATGGGGAGAGAGATTTGGAACTTGCATGAGGTTAAGCCCTTTCTTTAATGTTTTATAAGGCTAATAGCAAAGCTTGCATTATTTAACAATTTAATCAATCCTAAGAAATATTAATGATTTATTGCTAGCAAGTAGCTATAGCCAAGCGTTTATAGGCTATCCTTGCTTTCCAAGCTTTAATTCAAAAAATTATCCGCGGCTAACTATAAGCCCTATATTTATTAATTAAAATAAGAAAATATGTTTTTTAGTTTGATTTTCCTATAAAACTTCATTTTTCTAATTCCTTACCTAGTAGAGAATCCAACCTTGTTGTGTAAATGATCTATTATTTTGTTTGGTTAAATTATAGGTGTTATATCAAGCTTTACCCCCTTTAAGTTAATGCCTAATGTCTTTTAAGGATTTTAAGCTTCTCTATCCTTTTCATAGCTAAAAGTCTTAACCTAGAGCCCCGCTCGCTGAAAAGCTAGCTTCATAGAACGCCAACCTCTACCAAAGTCTTTCTTAAAACGAGACATTACCGTTTCGGTAAGCATCTTCTATATACTCCTAAAGCTTCTTCCCAAGCTGCCTGGCATGATCCTCTTGCCAAAGCGTGGAATGGCTTTCAAAGCACTCCTTTTTTTCTCGCTCTTGCCCATCTCGTAGCTTAGCCTTCCTCTTCACGAGAGAAATTATAAAAGGCTTATACCTCGACTATAAATTGAGCAGCAGAAAGCTTATTTATCATAAACACCATCTCCATAAGCAGCCTTTACATTCTTTGTTAGCTCAATAATCATAGGATTAGCCACCGAATCACTCAACTTACGTGCAGAGGTGTTGGAAAATTATTCGGTAGACCTACTATTTTTGAAAATAGAATAAAGAAATGGGACCAAATCATCTAGGGCATTTATAACGATTATTTTAATCAACTGAAACGCATAAGCGACAGCTACGTCACGATCCAATCTTTTAGATGGTTCGGCTACCCGCTTTCTTAATAACGACCTTCTGAAAATCAAAAGACCTATAGCAAGTTGTTATAAAGCAAGTGCGCTATCTAAAACAAGCCAAAGAGGGAACATTGATTATCGTTAATAAGTACAGAAGTAAAGCTCTATATAAATGAAAGCCTTATTATCGAAAAGCAAATGGCAGGTATTAGTTCATCTTCAAGCCCTATTGGCTATGAGGACCATCCTTTTCCGATAGGATGGGAAGGAGTCGAAAGAGGCATGCATTCTTAAGATCTGAAAATCAAAGAAGAAGAAAAGGTAGCCTTTGCTCCCTAAAAATCAACGGACTAGGACACTTATTTAACAAGTAGCTACCCATCAAGTGAAGCTTAAGTAGGTATTAGCTGATAATCGGTTGGGCACTAAAGATAAGATGGAATTTAAAATAGCTTGTAATGATGAAAGTTTGCTAAAGTAATAAATAAAACAAGGAGGTAAAACATGAAAAAAATATTAGCGTCTCTATCTATATTTTTAAATTGCTCACTGCTAGCTGCGGCTCCTAGTCCTACTAGGCATGAAAATTTCCACTCCTCTCAGACCAGGTACAACAGGCCTGCTTCATCGATCGTCTACTTAAACGCCGATAATTTTCAGCAAATTCTTAGTAATCCTTTACCTATCATTCTAGATGTTTACACCGATTGGTGCGGTCCTTGTAAGCAACTAGCTCCTATTTTTGAGGAATTAAACAAGGAATTAGGTAACCGTTATCTATTTGTTAAGCTCAATGCTGATCAGCAAAAAAATTTATCCGATCATTTCAATATTCAAGCTCTTCCTACCCTTATTTTTATCAGGGACGGCAAAGAGCTCGGTCGATCTTCTGGATTTGTGAATAAAAGCCAACTAGCTTCAATGATCAAAAGCTATTTTGGTCATTAAAATAGCTCATAGGTTCTCCGGTGATTCCTTTTATTAGGAAGGTCGGAGAACTTAAAAAAAAAGCTTTTAAATAAACAAAACTTCGCTTTTAGATAAATGAGCTGGAGAAGTATCAAAAAGAAAAGCTCAACTGAAGGCTCCCTACTAAAAATTCATTTTACAATTCTTCCATCCATCTTTTTAGATAAACCCACTCTTGCCTTGAAATCTGCTGGGATTCTGCCAAGAGCGGAACTGTCTTTAACCAAGCCTGTTTTTCCCACCTAATGGTCGCAGCGCTCTTTTCAGAGTGACAATGAGCATAAAGTTCAAAAGCTTCTTCAGGATAGGCTTTACAGTAATCAATGCTTTCTTGCATAGCTAGCTTAAAAGCGTCTAACCTATTAAAATCATGTCGACTGATAAAGATCAATTCGCTGTAAACAGGGTGACCTAATTGCGTTACTTTAAAACAAGAGTTTTTTATATTTAATGCCTCTAAATGTTCACCTTCAATATTCCAAAAAGCTCCATAAATGACATCGACTTGCCGATTGGCTAAGAGTGTGACAAGATCGAAATTTACATTGATAATTTTCTTGGGAAGTAGATCATTAGCATGCAATAAGCGCTGTAATACTTTTAGATTGTTACCCCCTAAGCTATAACCTATGATTTTGCCGGACAAATCCTTAGGCGAGCTTATTCCCTCTCCTTGGCGGAAAATAAAGCTATTCAATGGTTGGCCCACTAAAACGCCTGCTAATTTCAAACCAGCACCTTTTTGCTGGGCCTGAATAAGATCAGGTAGATAGTAGAGGGCTAAATCTGCTTTTCCTGCTATCACATAAGGTACGCTATCCGCAGGATCATTAAGTTCTATTATCTGCAATTGAATGCCATATTTAGCAAAAATTTTTCTTTGTATGCCTGCATAAATAGGCACATGATTGCTATTGGGAAACCAGTCCAATAATAAACGTAGGACCTGCTTTCCAGGCAATACAGTTTGCATAGGAGAAGGAAAAACTCCTACCATCCATACGAGAGCTAAAAATAAGCCTATTACCCATCCTTTCATCGTTTGATGTCTTTTATAGCGATATTCTGTGTAGGCAATGATACTATAAAACCAGAGGCTAACCATAATCAGGCAAAGAAGAGCTCCGAAAGTGATTTCAAGCTCTGTAGCTCTTCGGCTTTTTAGCATTAATACTCCTAAGCCAGATTGTGCACCAGCCCATTCTCCTGCTATAGCGCCAATTCCCGCGCCTGCAGCTGCAATCCGAAATCCTGCAAAAATATGGGGCAAGGAATAAGGTAGCTGTAATTTGGTAAACGTTTGCCATCTTGTAGCCTGATTGATGTAAAAGTAATCAAGTAAATCCTGAGGGGTGCTCATTAAACCCTGATAGATATTGAGGGTAAGAGGAAAAAAAATCATGAGCGCCGTAGGTAAAATAATAGCCATATCTGACCACCCAAACCATACGATCATGATAGGGGCCAAAGTAAACATAGGAATTGATTGAAGCACGACAAAGAAGGGCTGCAGGACTGTCCTAGCAGATTTATAAAGATACATGATCCAGGCTAAAGGAAAAGCAATGACTGAAGCCAATAAAAAGCCACCCGCCATTTCTCGCAAGGTGACCTTACTATTCCTCACCAGAAGATCTGAACTTTGCCACATCTGCACTACAATCGAAGAAAAGGGAGGTAGAACGAATTGATACTGAATAAAATAGTGGCTTGTTAACTCCCACAAACAACAGAGGATGATTAGCGACAGTCCTGCCACAAGAAAATTCTTTTTCATAAATTTTGCTAATAAAAGGGCAAAAGTCCTTTTTATTGCCCTATAAGCATGCTTAGCTTTTTTATGGAAACTTATTGCTACCTTCAACTGCATATCATAGTTTAGAATTTTTAATGATATAAACACATAATAAGTCCTGCGGCCGCAATTACCCTTAGCGAGGGATAAGAATCTTGTAAGCAATGGAGAAGGAAGGGTATTGATTGTGACGAAGATATATGCATCATGCCCTCTAAAATACGCTCTTTCATTTCTCTATCAGCTTCAGGAAAAGCTTGTAATAAAGTTTCTAAAGCTTTCTCGCTTCTCCCCCATCTTGCCATTATTAAAGCAGCTTGCACCCGCACTTGTACTTCCTCATCATTCAAAAGCTCTTGCACTAGATCTATGGCCGTTTGATCGCCTTCTGAGAGCAAGGTTACTGAAGCCAGAGCAGTAATCCCCCATGTTTTTTCTTTCAAAAAAGATTTAATAGCTTGCTGAGCTTGCGAATCTCTCATGATAGCCAAAACATTTAGAATTTCAAGGCGTGTCATTTGATCTATAATAGCAGGAGAAACATCAGGGTCATCGAAATGCCTTAGCCGATTAGGCACAAGAGCACGCACATGATTTTTTTCATCCCATGACCATTTTTCTTTAAGATGAGTAAGCCCCTGGCATAAAGCCTGGCATGCTTTTCGAATTTCTACACGCTGGCTAATTAAACCCAAAGCTAAGTTTATGCTTACATAAGGATCGGCAGATTTATTAAATTGCTCTTCAATCAAAGGGAAGGCATATTTTCCACACGCTGCAAGGTTTGCCGCTGCTATAATACGCACATCTCTCTTAGGGCTTTCTAACCATTTAATAAAAGCTTCAGGGCCTTTTAGAGAACCATTTAACGTCAATAGCCAAGCGGCTTTTATGCTAACTAGGGGGTCAATATCTTCCAATTTCTTTTCCACTAAAAGCCATAATGATTCTCCTTTAACTTCTTGAATGCGTAGATAACCTATCACCCACAAGCCCGCCTGGCGCACTTCGGCATGAGAATCATGGATTAAAGGTATAATTAAATCGATAGCATCTTTCATATCGCCATGGGCGATCACCTCGCAGGCTAGCAAGCGCAGAGCCGCACGTTTATCTTTTGCTAAACGCGAAACATCTTCTCGGGTAGCCACGCCCCATAAATTGACTAGAGATTCAATAACCACTCTGGTTTCTTCCGCCGTGGTGGTAGTTTTTTGTAATAGATCCAACAATTCTTGCTTGGCTTCTTTTACTTTCATTAAACCGAGCGAACGAATGACTTGCAGTCTTACATTCCAGACTGTTTCTTCACGGAATAAGCGAAGCATTTCCTCTTTAATCTCTTGATCACGGTAATGCGCACTCATTTGAGCAGAAGCACTCCTTAGAGCTGAATTTTTATCTTTTAGTCCTTTTAATAAAATTTTAATACCTTTTGCATCCTGAGAAAAAAAAGCAGAGAGGATGGCCATAAATCGAATGGTAGGCAAAGAGGAAAAAGTAGCATGTTCGATCACCCCCCATGCTAAAGTTTCTATTAAAGCCCGATTATCTTTCTCCTCAGGGAAAATTTCTATGTAATTTTTCCATGTAGCCAACATCTCTTTTTCATCGCCCTGCTTAGCAAGAGCTTTAATATAGACTGCCCCTAATGTTTTACTGTGAGGAAATAAATAAAGACCTTCTTTAGCTTCTTGACTAGCCGATCCAAAGTCTTGAATGCGTAGATGGGCATGAGCCGCTTGGACATATGTTTCTTCATTTCCATAGCCAGCTGCTGAGCAAAGGAAAGCAAGGCTACACCCTATCCAAAAAATTATCTCTCGCATAAACAAAATTTAACTACTTATTATATAATTTAATTAGAAAATCATGTTTGCAAACATTAAGTTGAACATTCCTTGAACATTCTCTGTAAGCGTTAAAAAGCAATTGTTATGTAGCCTCAAGGCTTGCTTTATAGCAGTCACTTTTCGCTTTAGCGCTTAAAAAGCTGTGCATGAAGGGCATAAGGTTTAAGAATTATCACTCCACCTATCATTTCTTTATAATAGCAAAGAAATCCTTTAAGGATGGGCAAAATATCCTGAGGAGTTTCTATGAATATAAAACGAACTACTCTATTTAAAAACCACTTTTCCTTTCAATAAAATAGCTTTTAAACAAGAAACTAGGGTTTTGAACATAAATCTTACATTTTCTATTAATAAAATTTTAATTTCCCTCAAAGGATAAAACTGCAGGAGTAGAATACAGCTTCAGCATCGATGGGCTATTCAAACTCTTAGAGGATAAAATTTATATTCTGCCCGCAGCTCTGCCTAGTCATACCTTTCAAAGAAACTGCGTCTACATAACCAAAAAAGAAATTAGCCTTTTTCTAGGCTGATTCTACCCGTAAAAACAAGCTTTTTACTAAGTATATGATTACATAAAGAGCTGCTCGAAAGCGTATAAGCTAAAAGCTTCATCTATTTATTCGTTTTAAAACATTTTTCATGGAATAAATGAATTAATTCTATCCTAACGTTTCTAACTTACGTCCTCCTATCAAATGAAAATGTAAGTGAAAAACCGTTTGTCCTGCTAAAGACCCATTATTAGTTAATAACCGATAACCCTCAGTCAGATGGTGTGTTTTTGCTAACAGCTGAGCTACTTGTACAATCTCACTAATTAAAGGCAAATCTTCTACTTGGACGGATTGAAGATCAGCAATTTCCTTTTTTGGAATAATTAAAATATGCACGGGTGCGACAGGATGAATATCTTTAAAAGCCAAGATGCGTTCATTCTCAAATACTTTGTCTACCGCAATTTTACCTGCTATAATTTGTGCAAAAACATTGGTTGTCATAATTTTATTGTCTACTTTTTAAGTACATAATTTAAAGCTTTTAAAGCATCGTTGTAAGTTTCCCACACAGAGATAAACCTTCCTTTGTGACAAAAAATGGCTCCTTTTATCCCGCTCACCTCTTTTAATTCCTCTTCTAAGAGCCCGGCCCATTCGCTAGGGAGAGGAGAGCGTACTTTCATTTTATCTTCATAGGTAGGAGGAATGCCTCGCAATTTCCAATGCGGTCCTGCTGGCATAATTACAAATTTTGCAGGATGATTAGCTCCTCCTAATTCAAAAAATAATTCCAACCAAGGAATATTCTTCTCAAACATTAGACAATCGTCTTGCTTCTCCATGGCTCTCGAGACAATTTCCCGGCAGGAGAGAATATAGTTAAATCGATTAAGTATACGATTAAGATATTGATAAGCAAAATCTAGTGCATCAAAAAAAGCTTTATCTTGTGTGGCATCATCGGCATCCTGCTTAATAGGGGTAAAGCTAGAAATAATGTTAGAATAAGTACACAGGCCATAAATTTGAGGATCCCTACCATTATCATGAGCATCCACTCCCAAAATTAGATTTGCATTAAAGCAATCATACTCTTTAGGGGTAATGATATGTTGGTCTTTAAGATAAAGAAGAACCATTCCTGCGCTACTCATGGCTCCTTGATAATCTGCTTGATGATGGTCAAACAACTTATTTTCAGGATCATAGCATCCGCCCACATCACATACATATTCACATTTACTTAAAAGCTGAGGATCCCGTGTGCGTATAATTTGCTCACGGTCGATTAAATTATAGAGAAGTAAAAGGGCACAAGCAGTCACCTCATCGGCATGAAAAGTTCCGCTATGGGTTCCTACACTTCTGGGAAGCTTTTGATTATTCATAAATTAAATTTGCTATCTTGATCTGGTGTAAGGAAAAAATTATGTCACAAGCAAAATTTTTATTAAAACAAAATCCAAGAGCTTGTTTAAACTTTAGCTCAAATAAATTAGCCGTAATTTTTTTCGCGCTATTTTAAAAGGCAAGATAACTTATAAACAAAACTATTCTCTCTTAAAGTTGTCTTTTTACTTTGAAAAAGCTTTCTTTACGCAAAAGCACTGCTTATACTTATAAAATTAACCGCCTAACTATGAGAGATTTAATTCAAAAGAAGAAAGAAAAGGTTGCCATTAAAGATAAAAGGTTAGCACTTTTGTTTCTCTTTGCTTCTCACTTTATTGACAGGCTATAAACACAATATTCACAAAAAATGGTGCTAAAAGTAAAGCATTTATGTAAATTGGCGTACAAAGAACGTACTTAAAAATTTTAGCCTCCTTTCTGCTCTATCTTTCGCGCTCTAAAATTTTTTTAGCATTTGCTCGCAATTTTTTATAGAAGCTGTGACATTGACTAATTTTAGACAGGTTCATATGATCAGCCTTCTGCTAGGAGATGTATGAATAGCCAATTATTTCTCGAAACAAAATATTTAGATTTAGTCACTCCGGATGGCATAATTACACATTTAGGGCCTATCCATGAAAACACTAGAATAGCAACAGTTTTTATTAGTCAAATACCTTCACTCTTTGTTGGATTTGAGATAGATTTAAATCATCTTTTCTTTAATATCAAAAGCACGCTGGCACAATTAGGAGTGAATGGTATAGGCATTGAATATCAATTAGATAAGCAAAATAGCTGTGCTGAAGTTAAAGTTCATCTTTCCGCCTTAGGAAGGGTAGGTGCGGAAATGCTTAAACACATTGAAGTGGGAGCAGCAATTGGTCGCCTTTTTGCTGCGGATGAGCGCCGTCGCGTGCGTGATCCTGATTATCTCTTTCGCATGTTTGGGCGCTCTGATCGATGGGGAAGGCCTCTACTTTCGCTAGGAGGATTACATGGAAGTGATAATTTAATCCTCGATAAAGTAGATGGGCGGACGGTAGCCTACCTATCCTTACTAAAAGGGCGAGGTGGATATGCCTCGACCATTCATGGTTTCCTTCCTACCGTCGCAAAAGCATTAACATCCTCGCTTAGTATGCGGGAAATCTTAAAACTTCACCAAGAATGGGAGCTAGATCAGCCCCGAGAGGTAAACAAAAATGAGCTTTTACTTGTTCGTACTTTACCCTTACATATTAGAACAGTTTTCGGCCATGTAGCCCAAGAACTTCTTTCTACGGAAGTCCAGCACACGACAGCCTCGGTTCTCCAACCTGATACCTATGCTTCAGGTGACATCTATGAGCTGTATGGCAGTAGCCAAAGAGAGATTACCGATATTCCTCTAGAATTTTATACTTTAGAACCTTATCGTGAGCATGTATATTTTTCTGATCGCGATCAATTACAGGCTTGTCTAGAAGATACTAGCGTGCTTTTTGAAGCTTTTAAAACAGCACCTGAGCCTATAGAAAATCGTGCGGCAGTGTTTGTGGTAAAAGGAGAGCAATTTCTCAATCTAAAACCGGAAGCCTGGATTACGCGCACGTCACGTTTTCAAGAATTTCCCAAATGGGGCCATGGAACTAGGAAAGCACTCATGGTCGAACGTTTCATTGAGCAGCAGCCCTCTTATCCCTTTTTAAAAGCTATCGATGATTCTAGTATTACGAGCCAAGGTATCCTCCTTACCCGTTATTTTCCCTCTCCTTTCATGAAGCGTATGCTATTAAGCGATCAAGTGCAAAGATGCCTTAAAGGGATATATTTTCAATATGCCTCCCAATCACATCTAGGCTTTTTCTCTGCAGAAGATCGTGCTCTTTTACATGACCTGGACAAGTTTGCCATCCCTGTGTTTTGGGTAGATGAAACTAGCCATAAGGTTCTACAATTCGTGCAAAAGCCTGGCTATGACTCGGGACTCTTCGTTCCTCTGGGAAAAATCGAAGCTTTTCTAAATTCTACAGTATTCGGCATTTATGGCTCTAACCTACTCGAAGGAAATTTTGAAACTGAGCTAAGAAAACTTCTAAAAGGCGTCATAGAGATGCGCCAAGAAATGAATCATCCTTTGCTAAAAAAAGATACACCTCTTGCTTTAATTACGGGCGGCGGGCCTGGGGCTATGGAGGTAGGAAATCGTGTCGCACAAGAATACCAGATGCTTTCTTGTGCTAATATAGTAGATTTTAGAGCAGGCCCTCAGACAGTGGTCAATGAACAGCGGCAAAATCCTTATATAGACGCTAAAATGACTTATCGCTTAGATAAACTTGTGGAGCGCCAAGCAGAATTTAATCTCGATTTTCCTATCTTTTTAGAAGGTGGAATTGGCACAGATTTTGAATATTCCTTAGAGGAAGTGCGCCGAAAAGTCGGTTCAGTTCCTTCAAATCCTGTGTTGTTATTTGGAGAACCCGCTTATTGGAAGCAAAAAATCACCAGCCGCTTTCAATTAAATTACAACACCGGCACGATCAAGGGCTCTGAGTGGATTACTAATTGCTTTTACTGCATCCAAAATGCCCAACAAGGATTGAAAGTTTATCGCGAATTTTTTCAGAATAAATTAAAAATTGGCAAAACTGGCCCTATTTATGAAGAAGGCTTTTGTATCGTCGAATAAAGGCCTTTCCTCCCAACAATAATGGATTTCGCTAGATTTTTTTAAACAGCGTTGTTTTAGCTCATCTTCTCACTGGCTTAAAAAAGCAGCTTTAAAAAATTAAAACAAATTTTTTAAGAAAAACCAAAAGGAAATAAGAGGAGTAAACAACTTATTTTCCTGTTTTTACTCATAAGCTTGTGTAAGTTAGCTTTTTCTTTTTTTTATCTTTTAAACTTGAATGATTAAGTCTCTTTTTGTTCATCTGAAAAAATGGAAGGATAAAGGGCAATAAGCTCGTGAGGAGGCATTTTTAATAGTCCTTTTTGGCGTAAATTTTTGGCTAGCTCCTCCGAAGGCTCAAGAATAATACGCATTTCTATCAGGCGTACTTCCAAGCATTCTTGGACAGTCATCTCAGGAAAACCTTTCATATATTCTTCTTTTTCTACCTCAGGCATATCAGCTATCACTTGATTTAAACAGCCTACAAAGGGTGTTAAAGAAAATTAGCAGGCCATGAGAAAAAAAAGCTACTAACAAAACGTTGCTGCCGCGCATATAGACCTCCTGGATTGATAACTTGATGACGAGGGGCGCGTATCAATCCAGCAGTTTTATAGTATAACTGTTCTCCCGTATTGATCAGGATATAACCTTTAGGAATATTCACATGCTTCCATTCTCCTTCTTGGGTCATGACTTGTAATCCAGGGACTTTAGAAGAAGGAAATAAAGTTAAGACATTCAGGTCTTTGTGCGCACTCGCCCACACTGCTTGAGGATCATCTTCAGCTTTGGGGGCAGGATAATGAACTAACCGCAATAAATGATTTCCACTCCTAGCAGGCGTAAGGATATTTTCTGATGGTTCATTTAAATACTCAGCTAGATATCCCATGAACAAAGTGGCCAGCTTGGTAAATTGCTGATGGTAAAGAGGCATTATCTCTTGAAACTTTGAGCGATTCGCAGGCCACTCCTTAAAATGGGGAGGGATAGAAAAGGTCTCTTTAAGATCGGGATGGCAAGCTCCTGCAGCTGTCTCTCGCCCTTGGGGAGAAAAGCCTATGGAAGGGTCTTCCTGGCAATCTCTCATTTTATCTTCTAGAGGCTGATTAAAGTATTTTTCCATCTCAAGGTAGGCAGCTTCAATTAAAGGCTGTAGGGCTTCCACCTTAAATGCCACAAACCCTATATTTTTAAGTCCATCGCCAAATTGCTTGATAAGCTCTTTTCTTTTCTCTCCCTGAGCCTGCTCAAAGATACACAGATCAAATAAAGGGATAGGGGCATCATCGATTAAGACTTCCGTATTTACCACTAATCGGGAATCTAAGAATTCGTCGGCTTCACTTTTTTTCGCTAATGAATCCGTAAGGCTACTTTCTTCAGCCACACTTTGCACAACTAAAGAAGGATGAGGTAAATCTACCGGTGGAATGGTAGAGGGATCGCCTTGAAGATGGATGGGAGAGCTCATATTGCCAGCCTTAATAGCTTAAAATTTAGGTTTGTAGTAAAATTTAATAAATAGGCTAATTATTTTTTTCGGTCCTTGTCAACTACTTTTTCTCAACAATCATGCTGATATCCCACATACAGATCCTATTAGTAAGCATCAGTTTTGGCACTTGAGGGTGAAATATGTTAGAATCTGTAAATTAGAAAAGCCGTTCTATTATCTGTCTGAGGTATTTCAAAAATTTTTTTTATTTTTTAACCTTGTTTTTCAATAGCAAAATTGCCTAAAGATAAGTAAACCCTTACTTTCAAGTCTAAAACATGAACATGTTTGCTTATGTTACTTAGTTAATTTACAAGGAACACTAGACCTAGACGAGGGGTAAGCGACCACGAGGTAGACCCAGCTTAAGGGTTTCTGAGAACATCTGCAAAATAAAAAATGCTTGCAAATAGCTGTCTTTTCTATTTATTGGACTTTCTGATTAACATTATTTTCTTAGCATCAAGACCTTAATTAACCCTCCTTTTTGATCGCTTATGACGAAGAAGAGAAATTCATTGAAATTCACTTCTTTACTCATCTAATTTAAATATAGTCTTGTGACCAAAAAAGCCTATTCTCATATTTCTAAAAATAGCCCTATTGTTTATAATTTCTCCTATTCACTCTAGGAAAACTTATATGAAAAAAATTCCTGTAGGCATTTTAGGTGCAACAGGTATGGTTGGCCAGCAATATCTACAATTACTGTCTAAGCACCCCTGGTTCGAAGTGGTTTTCCTAGCTTCATCCAAGCAATCGGCTGGTAAAAGCTATGCAGAAGCAGTTCAGAACCGCTGGCTTCCTAATACGCCTCTTAGCGAAACACACGGAAAGCTTCCCGTCTATTCTATAGAGAATATTGAGCAATGCAAACGAGATTGCAGCCTCGTCTTTTCAGCTGTGGACTCCCCTATTGCTAAGCTATATGAAGAAAGTTATGCGGTGGCTGGCTTGCCGGTTATGTCTAATGCTTCTTATCACCGTAACACTCCTGATGTTCCCATTCTAATCCCGGAAATCAATGCTCATCATCTAGGCATGATTAGAAAACAGCAAAAGAATCGAGGTTGGGGGCAAGGCTGCATTGTTGTCAAACCGAATTGCTCTCTTCAAAGCTATATGATTCCTTTACAACCTTTACATCAAAAGTTTCAGGTTAAAAAACTAATGGTGACTACCCTACAAGCCGTAAGCGGAGCTGGATATCCAGGGGTCCCATCCTATGCTATTCAAGATAATATTATTCCTTATATTGAAGGTGAAGAACAAAAATCTGAAAGTGAGCCTTTAAAAATCTGGGGAAACATTCAAGAGGATAAGATTGTCAATGCTTTAGGTATTTCGCTCTCTGTAACCTGTAATCGCGTTCCAGTATTAGATGGCCATATGGCATGCGTTGCAGTAGAATTTGCTACTAAACCCTCCTTAGAAGATATTTTACAAGCTTGGCAGACTTTTAAAGGGGCCCCTCAGGAGCTTCATCTACCCTCTGCTCCCCTTTGTCCTCTTGTTTATCATGATGAGAAAGATCGGCCTCAGCCGCGTTTAGATAGATTTGAAGGCAATGGAATGTCTGTAGTAGCAGGACGCTTAAGAGAATGCCCTCTTTTCCATTACCGTTTTACAGCTCTTTCTCACAACACGATTCGAGGAGCAGCTGGCGGTGGAATCTTAACTGCCGAGCTAATCTATCAACAAGGTTATATAAAAAGCTGACGATATGATAAAAAGAAACGCTAATCTAGCAAAGCTTAGTAACGGATATTTATTTCCTGAAATCCAGAAACGTAAGCTTAAATTTATTTCTGATCATCCTCAAGCAGAGGTGATCAGCCTAGGAATTGGTGATACAACAGAGCCCATTCCTTCTTCTATTGCCCATGCCATGTCCCAAGAAGCTATAAAATTGGGAACCATTCAAGGTTATAGTGGTTATGGGCCTGAACAAGGACTTAATGAGCTTCGCGAGCGTATTGCTTCCCAACTTTATTTTAATCGCATTTCCTCTTCGGAGGTATTTGTTTCTGATGGTGCCAAGTGCGATATAGGCCGCCTTCAGATGCTTTTAGGAAAACATGTATCGGTAGCTATTCAAGATCCAGCTTATCCTGTTTATGTAGATGGCAGTATTATCCAAGGAGTAAGTAATATTGTTTACATGCCTTGTACTCCTGAGAATAATTTTTTTCCCGACTTAGAAAGAACGCCTCGCACAGACATCATTTACTTTTGTTCCCCCAATAACCCTACAGGAGCTGTAGCTACAAAAGATCAATTAACCAGATTAGTTGACTTTGCAAAAAGCAATCAAACGATTATCTTATTTGATTCTGCCTATGCCAACTTTATACAAGACTCTTCTTTACCCAAATCTATCTTTGAAATCCCAGGCGCAAAAGAAGTGGCCATCGAAGTAAGCTCTTTTTCTAAGCTTGCAGGCTTCACTGGGGTACGCCTTGGCTGGACCATCATTCCGCAAGCCTTAAAATATGAAGATGGGACCCCAGTAAATGTAGATTGGCAACGCCTGACTACTACTATTTTCAATGGAGCCTCTAATATAGCTCAGCGCGGTGGGATGGCCGTTCTTGAAGATAGAGGTCTCCAAGAAGTGAAAAAAACCTGCCAGTTTTACCTGGAAAATGCTCAACTAATCAAAACAGCTCTTGAGCAGCAAGGGTGGGAAGTGTATGGCGGGACTAACGCCCCTTACCTGTGGGTACGGTTTAAAAATCGCAAATCTTGGGAGGTTTTTCAAGCTTTACTTGAAAACTATCATATCATTACCACACCTGGCTCAGGCTTTGGCCCCTCAGGAGAAGGATTTATACGTTTTACAGCTTTTGGAGCACGCAATAATATTATGTTAGCTATAGATAGATTAAAAAAGCCGTTTGTATGCTAAATGAGTCTCTTTTGTATCTTTAAAGTTAGCAAAACATTGCGCCTCTTTATTCATAGCGGGTTTGGACCAGCTTATTTAAGAGAATGGGTGGCAAGGCCGTATGCTAGCCTTTCTCTGCGATAGGAATAAAATACTTTTTATATTACTGCTCTCTTTGCCTTTAGCCTGGAGCAAGCTATACTTGCTTTTTTATTTAATATTTTTAGCAAATAAGTTATAGATAATATTTCATTTTTCCTTAAATTTCTCGCCATCCATGGACTCAGGCTAGCCCTTCCTCCCAGTAGTTTCCTTCCAGCATTTGCACTCCTATCTGCTCTTACAGCAAGCTTAAGAGAATCATGCCTATATTTTATTACCCTCTTATACGATCCTTTAAACAGCAGGACTTTAGAAAAAAAAGAGACAATGAAAGAGCATAAATATTGCTTGACTTAATAGCTTATTAACAACTATCCTTGCTTTTATGAAAAATCTTATCTTATCTTGTTTGGTTTCTACTGAACTATTTTTATCGAGTGTCTCAGTGGTGCGCTGCGCGCACATCTAACTTTTCCTATCTATCTTTATTGTCGATCGAAAAAAATAATAAAAAATCATATCCCTTTAATTTTTTCATAGAGGGACCATTTTATAGGGAGCTAAAACGGTGAGAATATCTCTTCATCTTAAAACTATAGCGACAGGCCTTGCGATGTTTTCCATGTTTTTCGGCGCAGGCAATGTGATCTTTCCGCTTGCTATCGGCCATTATGCTCAAGACAAAACATTTTTCGCTATTTTAGGTTTACTAATCACGGCTGTGCTTGTACCTTTTGGGGGATTATTCGCCATGCTCCTTTTCGAGGGAGATCATAAACGTTATTTTGCAGTTTTAGGAAAGTTTCCAGGGTTTTTAATAGCTTTGTTTATCATTACCTTGCTAGGCCCCTTAGGTTCACTGCCCCGTTGCATTGCTCTAGCCTCCTCTACAATAAAAATGTCTGTAGGAGATTTCTCTCCTGTAGCATTTAACGCGCTTGCCTGTGGGCTTATCTTTTTCTTTACTTATCAAAAAAGATATATCATGGAATGGTTAGGATGGGTTTTAACACCTCTATTGTTAGGGTCTTTAGCCTATATTATTGTTAAAGGTTTGCTAACTGCTGAAATGTCTTCCTTATCCCCTCAAAAGCAGCACTCTTTAACAGTGTTTTTAGAAGGGCTAAAAGAAGGTTATAATACCATGGATTTGCTTGCAGCTTTGTTCTTTTCTTCCATCATTTTTAATTCCTTAAAAAACACTCTTACCTTTTATCCTCAAGAAAATCTAGTGAAAATTGGCTTAAAATCTTGTACGCTAGGTGCTTTTCTCTTAGCCATTACTTATATAGGCTTTAGTTATGTTGCCTCTTTTCATAGCGCCACACTAAAAGTAGAAAGCGTCGAGCAGCTATTGGGAGTCATTACGATGAAGATAATAGGCCCTTCGGCAGGCATTTGGGTATGCTCAACCATTGCGTTGGCTTGCCTGACTACCGCCATTGCTCTCTCGAATGCATTTGCAGACTTTATTAGCCATACAGTTTTTCAGAACAGAATTAGCTACAAAACAGCATTAATAGGTACCCTTCTTGCTACATTCATTGTAGCCAATCTGCAATTCGCAGGCATTTCTGCTTTTCTAATTCCTATTCTAAAGGTATGTTATCCTTTTCTTATGCTTCTAACGGCCTATAATATTGTAACACAGATATTTGCAAGAAAGACACTAAGCATAGCTCAAACAAAAGATTAGCCTATATCAAAGGAAGTGATTGGATAGGAAGACAACCTAACGCCGCTTCACATCCTACTCTAAGCTTACAAGTCCACTCATCAATTTTTTGGGCGATTAAGCTAGGCAGAGGGCTTTCAGGAATCATAAGCACATGTTATTATTTCATCGATTAAATTTAAAAAATTTCAAGAAACGATTCCTTAAGCCTTCTGTGTAAAGCTTTATAAGCCAGGAGTTTGATGAATAATCTTTAGACGCTTTTTAAGTAAACAGTAAACAAGGAGCCACTCCCTTACATTTTATTCTGTTAACGTATGAGCAAAAATGTTTCATTTGTGATTAACCGTTAAAAAATTTAAATCTATAAGAGCATTTTATAAAGTTTTTGCCTTTCATGCTTAATTTAAAATTTGATGAGATTGGATATAAAGGGAATGAGGTACTATGCATAAGATGCCATTTAAGCAACAATGTAAGCGGCCACAGGGCAAGCCGAGCTTCAGATGGAATTCGGCGGGCCTCTGCAAAGCCAAAAATGCTTGTAAATAGCTCTTTTTCCTATTTACTGCATTTCCTGATCTACATTATCTTCTGAGCATCAAGATTTTAAGCATTTTTATCCCCCTTGACCGCTTACGCAACAACGCCTTAAGGTAGGCCACTATTTTTTTATCTATTTAAAAGAAACAAATGTATCGTATATAAAAAATCATTTATTAATAAGTTTAACTATTATATCATTTATACAACAATAAGTTAACTATTAAGTAACAAGAGAATAATAAATGGCTAGCGTAACTTTAGCAAATTTTCAATTAATCAATAGTTGGAAACCAGCTTTTAACAGCGTACAATGGAGGGAGGGGGGTCCAAAATATTTAATTGATGCAAGTACAGGCCAAAAATATTGGAATGAGCCTAAAAATTCTGTTAGATTTAAATGTTTTCTACTAATTCTGGGTACGCCTTATCGTTCATTCGCTTGCCTCTTTAGTAAATACAGCTTATCGAGTTGCGAAATTAGCTTCTTTTTCCCACTTCTGGACAGGCAAACAAACAGAAAACTCCTATTCCTTTCCAGGAAGATTGAAAGATGCTGGGCAAGATTTATTAAGAGTTGTAATGACCCCTGTTGCTTTGGTTGGCCTGGAATTAGCGGCCATATATGGAATATTTACTCCTTATAATGGTAGAAAACTATATGCAAGTATTGAAAGGGCGCAGTATGGAAAATTCACACTAGCTCCATGCTTTCAACCAGGGCCTACTTGCCATGCTTCTGGAGGAAATCCTCAAAAGCGAGATGCATTTTAAAATTATATAGAGAGATAGGCACACGCAGGAGCAATTGATTACATGCAGAGATGTAAGTTTGAATGCTTTAGTTAGCCAATCGACCCATTTTACCTTTTCTTTTAGGAAATAAAGCCTTGTTTGTTTTGACTAGCACCTCTATAGCTTTAGAAAACTTTATGTTCTGTTAGAAATGCTAATTTGAATTTAAGGGCTAACATACAGCGTGTTTTGGCGCCCTCAATAATATGCTTAAAAGGCTACCTTACCTTCCCCTTATTTTATCTTACCAAGCTGTCTTATCATGCATCTAAAAAATTGGTATG
Organism: Neochlamydia sp. AcF95; assembly: GCF_018342455.1. Lineage (NCBI taxonomy): Bacteria > Pseudomonadati > Chlamydiota > Chlamydiia > Parachlamydiales > Parachlamydiaceae > Neochlamydia > Neochlamydia sp. AcF95. The sequence goes on from NZ_JAEMUC010000068.1 coordinate 59,206, forward strand.
AAACAAATTATTTAAGATAGCCAGAGAAGAAAAAGAGGGGTAAGTACGAGAGATAGCAGCTCTAGTCATTCATTAAGTTTTGAATAGAAAACTATAAAAGCTCGCGATGAAGTAGCTTACAGCAAAGGAGGCAATCCTTTTAGGTATAAAAAAACACACGATGGCAAGCAATTATTATAGCATTAAGGAAAGATTGTCAAAGGCACTATCCTTTACCCCAAGGCTTTCTTCCTTGGTAAGCATTTACAATTTATTTAACGGAGAAAATCTATTCTTTCGTTAGAGAAAAAATCACTTCTTATTTTAAGAAGAAGCTTTCAGAGGAGGCTACTCAGGAAAAGCCCTGATTCTACAGCTACCTGTAGAGATAACCTTTCCGTTAAAATAGTAGAAAATCGGGGGTTCAAAGGTTATGATGAACTCATCGGGAGCAAAGAACGTAATTATCAGGGATATTTTAAGATTCTCTTACGTAGAGGGCACTCTTCATTAATAGCTAATCCTTCAATATGGCGTGAATAAATCCATAGAATTACTAATTAAAAGGCTTATAAGTTAGAGGGGGAAGGGTAATTCCATAGGCAAGCTAGCTCTTGAGGAGCCTCCAAATGAACAGGTTGTTCAGGAATGGCAGGAGGAGTGGACATCATTAAATTTACTTTGTCTATAGCTGCTATGAATAAATTTTGAAGAAAAGCAAAAACTTTATCGGCCCAAGAAACTAATGTTTGGAATGCTTCAGGAAAGTATAAAGCGATGACGTAAAACAATAAACCAAAGAAAATAAAATATAAAATAAATTTCATGCACTCGCTCCCTACTTGATCCTATAAACGCTTTTCGAAAAACTGATTATAAAGTGACTTTTGATTATAAAACAACCTAAAAGCCTACCACCCTAACTATTATTTTAATGCAAACAGCAAGCTTAACGACCTGCATAGACAGTTTCTAATTAATTTTTTCTACCACCCATTAAATTTTAGAGCCTCCCTCTACAACAATTAAAATTCATCGACTTTTAAAAAGAAATAAACTTAAATGGTCGGTAGCTCATTTGCTATTTACCATTCTATCTAAGGAGGCCACATGCTAAAAAAGCTAATCACCCTTCTATTTCTCTCTGTAGCTTTTAACAAGCTAACCATTCAAGCTGAAGACATTCCTTCACAGTTTTATATTAGACAACATTGGATTTCTCTTACCCATACCTTCGATATTCTCTCAAAAGATCAACCAATGGGGATTGTGCACCGCAAGCATATGAAAGAAGGAGCTTCTCATTATTTGTTTTACGATGTCCATGATAAATTACAAGCAAAAGCTTATATGAGTTTTTTCAATTGGGGAGCCAGCCTTGACATTTATGATGAAGACGAACAATTATTAGGAAAAGTAGAGGAAAAAATTGTTCACTTTTTCCCTATTTTCGAGCTATATCGGGCAGATGGCTATCATGCGGCTACAGCAAAAATCAATCTTTGCGGCACTAAATATACAGTTATCGACCCTGCTACCCATCAAGTGTTTGCCTATCTATGGAGGCATTTTTTTAGCTTAAAAGATGATTGGACGGTGGAGCTTCTAGATCCTACTTTGTTCCGCGAACAGGCTATCGATTATCGCCTGCTTATACTGATGCTAACTTTCCAAATTGATCATTATCATTGGCAAAACATGAATCCCAATAGGTCTCTATAATTTTTTTTTACCTATTGATCTTCTTAAGTTTTTTTCTCCGCTTTTCTGTTTGATTAAGCCTGCCTTACAAATTATCAAACAGAAGGGGAGAAAAAAAGTATCAGATCCTCTAACCTAAAAGCTTAGTGTTAAAAAACACCTTCGGATAACCTTTAAAGGATTATATACGCGGCAAAAGAATATAGAGAGGGAAAATTTTGGCTAGCTTCTTTAATGAATTAGCAATTTAAATAGCTTTCATGTACGCCAAAGAGGAGTTTTTTGCTATTCTTTCTTTACTTATTGCCAGCTATTTCTTAATTTGAATATAAACGTCCGCCTTACCCCAGGTAAAAGGTGCTGAAAAACGTTTCATAATTTCGAAGATAGGCTCCTCGGTATAGTCAGTTAAAGGATAGCTGACCGTGATAATGCGTGTGCCTGAGGCTAGCTGTTTTAGCTGCTCAATTAACCTTTTGATGGTTTGATCCTCTAAGCAAGTACCATATAGATAGATGACAGAAGCTTTAGTGAGATCTGCTAATAAAAAATCTTCTTGCTTAAATTCTAAACGGGTAATTTTTAATTTATGCTGAATACGCTTAGCGCGAAGAATGAAATCAGGGACCATATCTAAACCTACCACACGGCACCCTGTAAACTTTTGTAGCCAAAAGCAGGTACGGCCACGCCCACACCCTAATTCAATGACAAGATCCTGGGAATGAATACGCGCTTCTTTAGAAATTTTTTCCAAGGTGGTTAGAGGAGTTTCTCCATAAATGTATTCCTCGCTATCTGAACGACAAGAAAAATAGCGACGACTGACTGTAAAGGGATTATCAAAAAGATACATAAGAAGAAGTGAGCTATCCACCACAGCGTAGGAAAGCTTGCGATAATAGCGATAGATGACCTTTGAATATTCTCGAAGATTTTTTACCTTTACTACTAAATTGATGCTAAGCAAAGTAAGATACTCTTTCACATCTTTTCCTTCAATTTTAGGCATAATTTTTCTTCCTTAAGGCATCTTTAAGTTTGTAAATTTAGAAGCTGTGACCACTTATCAAAGTTTGTTTTTCCTTTAAGTAATGAAAGCATACACTAAGCGAGCAAAGAGAAAAAAGATTAAAGTGGATAACACATCATTGAAAGCTGTGACGATAGGTCCTGAAGCAACGGCAGGATCGATGCCAAACCGCACAAAGAAGAAGGGCGAAAAAGAGCCTAGCATTGTGGCCGCTAAGCAGGCCCCAAATACTCCACAGGAAACTGTAATCCCTAAGGATAAAGGATCAGCTTGAAGATGGTGCACGCCAAAATAATTAAGCAGATAGACTACAGTTCCACAAATTAAACCAAATACTAATCCAATCAGTAAGCCGATAGCAAGCTCGCGGCTAATAGCCTCACCTTTATACCCCGGAGAAATATCCCCTGTTGACAATCCCCTTACGAGGATCGTGCTGCACTGAATTCCTACATTTCCCGACATACCCGTAATAAGAGGCACAAAAAAAGGTAGCAAAGCAAACCAAGAACGATCATAAAAGTGAGACATGACCCCGGTAGAGACTAGACCTGCACATAGAGTCACCATCAACCAAGGAGCTCTTCCTAGAAACCTTTTTAAAATAGGTTCATATTCACTATAATCTTCGGCCGTACCAGCAATATTAGCAATCGTTTCATCAGCGATATCTTCCATGGCCTCTACTACACTTTCATAAGTAATCACCCCTCTTAAATGCTCATTTTCATCCACCACAGGCAAGGCAGGAATTTTATAGCGCTCGACGACATCTACTACTTCATCACGCGAAACATCTACAGTGACTTTCTGCAAAATTGGACGCATGATTTGGCGCAAAGGCAGATAATGAGGATTTACAATAAGATTTCGACCCGGTACATAAGCCACCAGCTGGCCCTCATCATTCAAAACAAAAATTCGGCGTGTCAACTCTATCCCGGGATTATCACGAATATAAGCGGACACTTCCCCTATAGTGGTATTCATATGGAAAGCAAAAAACTCGTCTGTCATTAAGCGACCTGCACTATGTCGGTCATGCTTTTGAAGCTCTTTAATGCGTTGCGCTTTTTTGGGTTCTAAAAGATCAAAGACTCTTCTCATTCTTCGATCAGACATATCGTCTAAGATCCAGACTGCTTCGTCAGGAGGCATTTTCTCTATCAAACTTTTAATTTCGCTATCGTCAATCTGCCGAAAGATGGCAGAACGGGTAGAGCTGCTTGTATTGATCATGAAGATAATTTTGGCATTCAAATCTGGCAGATTTTCATAGACAATTACACGCGCCTGAGGAGGCAAGCGGGTTACGGCGTGGGCCATATCGATGGGATCATGCTGACTAGCAATTTTAGCTACATCATGCAAAACAATATCAGAAGTATGCTGATGAAAAGCATCTTCAAGCTTTTCATTTAATACATCATCGAGATGGCTTCTTTTTGAGTCTAATAAGCTAAAAGTATAGCCATGTTCTTCGTCATTATCTTCTTTTTTATTATGAATTGTAGCTTCCAAGACGCCTCCACATCGAATCTCCGAGAGAAGTTATTAGCTTTAGGGTTATTCAGTTTAAAGGCTAGATAGTAATTTAAACAACATAAAACGCTCCCTAGTTTTGCAAAAAATACTTTAAGCATTGAAATCTATACTTAAAGCATGTTAGCATTAATAAGTTTCATATTAATAATTCACAAAAGTATACCTTTATGATGCCATCAAAGAATAAGATTCGTAATATAGCTATTATCGCTCACATTGACCATGGAAAAACCACTCTATTGGATGCCTTACTTAAGCAGTCCAATATTTTCCGAGATAATCAACAAGTACCAGAACGTATCATGGATTCCTATGATCAAGAGAAAGAGCGGGGAATTACAATCTTTGCTAAACACACTGCCGTTCAATTTGAAGATTTCAAAATTAATATTATCGATACCCCTGGACACGCAGATTTTTCTGGGGAAGTAGAACGAATTCTTGGGATGGTTAATTCGGTATTACTGCTAGTCGATGCGCAAGAAGGCCCTATGCCACAAACGCGTTTTGTGTTATCTAAATCTCTTAAGATGGGTCTAAAACCTATTGTCGTTCTTAACAAAATCGACCGCCCACATGCCAATCCTGACAAAGTCTTAGATCTTACCTTTGATCTTTTTAATGAGCTAGGGGCCACTGACGAGCAATTAGATTTCCGCTATTGCTATGCCTCAGGGTTATCGGGATTTGCTACCCAACATGTTAATGACCCTCGAGAAGATATGCGTCCTCTTTTTGAATTGATTATCGATGCAGTTCCTGCACCTAAAGGTGACCTTGAGAACCCCTTTCTTATGCAAGTTTCTACCATCTATTATGATGACTTCCTAGGCCGCCAAGCTTCTGGACGTATTTTAGAGGGCTCCCTTAAGAAAGGCCAACAGGTCATCCATATTGATGCCTCTGGCAAGCAGACAAAATCAGCAATTTCTCGCATAGAAGGCTTTCGTGGCCTAGAGAGAATTGAACTTGAAGAAGCTTCTGTAGGCGATATTGTAATTTTATCCGGGATCCCTTCAATTATGATCGGCGATACCCTCACCGATCCAGGTAAAATTGTTCACCTTCCTCCTATCAAACTAGATGAGCCTACCGTTTCTATCGACTTTACCGTCAACAATAGCCCCTTTGTAGGGCGTAGTGGTAAGCATGTAACCATGAACAAACTCCGTGAGCGACTAGAAAAAGAGAAAAAAGCGAATATCTCCTTGCGTATCGATGCCACGGATGAAAAAGTTTCTGTCGCTGGAAGAGGTGAATTGCATTTGGCCGTACTTATTGAAGCAATGCGCCGCGAAAGCTTTGAATTTAGTATCTCTAAGCCTACAGTGGTGATTAAAGAAATCGAGGGTGAAAAGCATGAACCGATGGAACGCGTGCATATTGAAGTGCCCGAGGAATATGCAGGTACTATAATCGAAGAGCTATCACGCCGTAAGGGTGAGATGCAACATCTGGATACCGACGAGCATAAAATCACCCGTATGGAATTTTTAATGCCTACCCGAGGATTAATGGGCTACCGTAATGAATTTTTAACCCAAACACGGGGCTTAGGGATTCTTACCTCTATCTTTGAGAACTTTTCCCCATGGAAAGGTGTAATTCCTGGTCGTCTCCGGGGAGTATTAGTTTCCATGGCTCCAGGAAAAGCTACAGGATACTCGCTTTTCAACTTGCAAGATCGAGGCACTATGTTTGTCACACCAGGCGATGATATTTATGAGGGCATGATCGTCGGCGAAAATAGCCGCGATAATGACTTGATGGTCAATGTTTCTAAAGGCAAACAGCTAACGAATATGCGTGCCTCTGGCAGTGATGAAAACGTGATTTTAGTGCCTGCCCGTAGATTTACCCTCGAGCAAGCAATCGACTATATCCAAGACGATGAACTGATCGAAGTTACCCCTGATGCTATTCGCATGCGTAAACGCTTCCTTACCGAACAAGAACGTAAACGTAAGTAAACTTATAAAAAGAAAGGCAGAGAAAGTATCTTATGGATACTTTCTCTGCCTTTGTTAAGCAGGCGGCTTGCTGACGCCTTTTCTTCTTCCTACTCCCCTTTTTACCTATTCTCCTGCATTTAAGCTTTATCTAGCTTCTTTAAGCTGACCTTTCTAGCAAATTAAAGCTACGCTAGGCTTATGTTTAAAAGGTGCAGGAGATAAATCGAAGTTTCTTTAAGCGTCAGGCATAGACATAGGCAATTAAATTCATTAGTTTTTTATTATTATTATTTTTAAACATTTTTTCTATAAGCTCTTTTTTTAATTGCTTAGCTTCTTCAGCTTCTTTAGGAAGGATTCTGGTTAGTCCTTTTCCTAATTTGTCGTAATAATAAATTGATTCAGTAACCGTTACAAGCGCTTGCTCAAGATTATTTTCTTTTAAATAAAGCTTAGCAAGATAATGTTTAGATTTAGCACAAATACTCCACTCATTTTTAAGAGAGCTTGAAGCTTTTTTAAATGCTTCCTTAAAATATTTTTTTGCTTTCTCAGGTTTTCCAAAAGGACAGTTACTATCGAAGTAAAGAGTACCTAAAAGAAGAAATACTTCTCCAGCTTTAAGATGGCCTTCTTTTAGCATGCGACGGGCTCCCTGGAAAGCAGATCCGCTTTCATTTCCACCTTTTTTCAGCCTCTCTTGTGCTTTGTAGTAATATCTCTTTCTTTCTTCTTCCTCAGATACAAGTTGTGCTAACTTAAGGTAAACTCTGCCCAATTGCAGATTACAATACCCTTCATTAAACTCATCGCGTTCTTCTTTCTCCTCTACAATTTTCTTCTCTTTGAAAAGGTTAAGATAAAGTTTTTCTGCATCTAACAATTGTTCTTTATTGCCTTCTAGAAGAATCCAGCCAATTCCTTGTCGCTGAAAAGTTATAATGTCAAAAGGATTTGGATTTTTATCCCAATCCACATCGCTTAAGATTTTTTTTAATGCAATATCGCCAAGTACCTTTCTTTGAGCAATACTACCTAGTTCTTTTTTCATAACCAAATCAACAAAGGTCTTTTGCTGAGAAGTATTATCTGTTAATTTTCTCTTGGCAATACTAGTTACTACTTTTCTTTGAGGAATATCATCTCCTATTTTTTCTATCACGCTATTCACTAGCACATTTCGCTGAATGGCAAGAGCTTTTTCAAAATGCTCTTGGGCTTGAGGTAGTTTTCCCTCTTGAAAATGAATTTTACCCAAGTAATGCAGGGCTTGAGCATAAAGGGCAGTAATTCTTATCTGGCTTCCAGAAAGCTTCCAGATTTTCTCAGCTGTTTCAACTTCTCTTTCAATTCCAGCAAGCTTTAAACTTTTCTTGAAGGCTTTTCGGGCTTCAAAAAAGTTATTGGACTGCAAATGATAATTACCTAAAACATTATATAAATGCGCAAAACAGTAAATTAATTCATCTTTTCTACCCAAGCTTTCTGCGTATTTTAAGAGCGGTTCAAGGTGATTAACAAGAGCTTTATTGAGACTATAGCCATCAGCAAAACGCATATCCAATTTATAATTGCGGGTAAGGAAAAGAAGAAAATCATTAAAATCATTAGATAAGTCCTTCCTTTCTTTTTCTATTTCTTCAAGAATAGAGTCTTGCAAGAAAGAATGAAACTCCCATCCGTCTTGTCCTACCTTACTAATTAGTGAACGATCCTTTAAAAGATCTAGAATGGACTCCAATAGCTCTGCTTTCCCCTTTTTCTCAAACCAAAGCCGAATTAGAGATTCATTAATAAGATAAGGATTAAAAAAAGGAATCATTGTAAAAAAATTTTTACATTCATTCTGTATTTGCATGCATTCTTGCACATTTAAGGAATATATAGCTTTTAAAAGCTGTTTAGCATCTACTTGATTAAGGTTTACCTTTTTTATTTCCCTAAGTTCTTGTAACTCGCCAATAAAGGATGTCATTAAACTATCATTAGAATTGAACTTTTTTTGTCTCTCATCACTTTTTATACTAGTAAGTTGCATCGCTTCTAGAAGCGGACCTATATCTACTAGAATTCTAGAAGAACCTTCTTCTTTCGATTCAATAAGAAATGTTAGCTTATCCTTATTAAGCTTTAATAGATCATGGAAAAAGCTGCCTCCTGCTTGTTTTTCCTTTTTCTGCCAAGATACCATAGCTTCTAAAAGTTTGGAGGCATCGACTGTTTCCTTATGGCCATCAGTACGCATTTTTATGAGGCTTTTTAATTGCGTTAGATAAGAATCCACTAAAGAATCAAAGGAATCAGTCGGCTTCGCATATTTAAAATAAATAGCGGATTGCTTAATAGCTAAAGGTAAGTAAGAGAGTTGACGTACCAGTTTGCGTTTTGAGGTGTGGGCTTGATTAAGAGACCAATGATTTTTTCCAAGGGCAACGTCGAAAATATTAAGAGCCTCTTTCTCGCTGATTGTATTTGCTTGCATATTAAACGACATTGCACCCTCTAACTCTTCGTGGGCAATAAGTAAAATTTTGCCTTTCAAACTATTTGTAAAGAATGCTTCTAATTCTTCAGGCCATTTTGAATAAAAATCTAATGTAGCTTCTGGCCTTTTTGGAAGAAAAGCTTTTAGCTTTTCGTATTTCTTGGGATCCAGGTTATCAACTATAAATAACCAATTGGGCCTCGTGATAAGCTTTTTGTTGACTTCCCTAATAATTTCCTCTTTTGAAGCGCCAGCGGGAACTTTAACTCCTAAATCTTCAGCAAATTTTCTGTACATGCATTTAAAAGTTTTATATTCTCTCATATCACCATAAAACACCGTTCGTATGCCCTCAGGTTGATCCTTTCTTTCTTGTTCATAATGTAGGGCATATTGTTTGGCTAGAGTAGTTTTCCCTGAACCGGATATGCCAATAAGTGCTATTTTTTGGATGGTGAACTCTTGCGTTTTAAAAATATTTTTTAATTTGGTAAGATTTCTTGTTTGAATCCAATCTTCTGTAGAGGACAGGTTTTTGTCCAAAAAGTCGATATGATTGATTTCCCCTTTAAAGTATTTATTAAAATAATCAGTAAGTTGAGCCTTAAATACAAGACCTGGTATTCCCACGACCATACCAAAGCCACTGCTTATTATCCACTTTTTGCTCTTGGATTCATTTATGTTATTAACTACTTTTGTGGGTAGTAAATTCACTTTATCTTTTAATACTACAAGCTCGCTTTTTGATTCTCCCAGCAATGTTTTAATCTCCCCTTCCGTGCGTTCCAATCGCGATTTTAATTCGGCATTAATCTTTTTTACTTGCTCTAGTAATTCTCTTGAAGGCTCGCTCTTTGTCTTTTTGCTGTAGAAGCGTTTATTTTTAGACGAGGGAGAACAAAGAAGGTGGTCAGGATGTACTTGCGTAAGGATAGCTCTAGGCATTTTATCATGCTTAAATGTCGAAATATATTGATGATTTGTGCTCAATGTGCGAAAGGCAATAGATACTGATTTAGAATGAAAAAGAACAGAGGAGAGTGGCTTATTTGCTGCGTAAAAGGGTAAAACATTTCCTAGTTTTGGATAAGAGCCTCTGGTGAATGGAGAAAATGCTTTTGATGAGGAAATAGACATATCATTAGACCTAGATTTAAGTTAAAAAAAGTACAAATTTAAATAGAATGCAATCTTACCGCTTAGTATATTCTTTTTTAAAAGCTGAGTTTGATTATTAGGGATATTGAATAATCCCCTAATATAAGTCAAAAAATTCCCTTAATTTTTGAATATTAGGTATCTTGTGAGTTTAAAAATTTTATCTAGCAATCCTCTTATATTTCCGGTGTTTAAAAATCTAACCTTCCCTAAGAAAGACTCGCAAGTATACGCAGAAATTGCCTTAAAGATATTTGAAAAATTGAGCCTGCAAGATCTTTGTCAAATAAATGTGGTTTGTAAAGAATGGAAGCAGCTTATTGATACCAGCAATTTATTTAAACAGCTTTATCAACAACTTCCTACAGCTAAGCTTCACCACTTGAAACAGCCTATTGCTATCCCATCTGTTGCTAATAATAAAATTATTAATGCTTCTTATTCTCTAGACTCTCTCCCCTCCCATATCTATCGCTGTATTTTCCTTTCGTTTGATAGTTTAACTCCCGGTGACTTAAGAAAAATCCTCGATGTAAGAACATGTGCACAAGTATTTAAACGAAATATGCCCAGTAATTTCAAATTCTTAACTTACTATCAACCACTAAAACTACAACCTTACGCGCGGAAGCTTGCAAATTATTTAGAACAGCTTGTTCATTCTATTGATCGAAATGTTATTTCTTTATCAAGAGATAGGTTAGAGGCAGCAGAAGAAGCTTACACACTACTATTAAAGCATGCTGTTGAAAAGAAAGACTCTATTCAAGAGAGCTTATGCTTAGAAATATTAGGCGATGTTTATTACCTCAAAGGAAAGCGCGAGCAACTTGTTCAAGCAGCCGGAATTTACATTTATTCCATATGCCTTGCCCCTAAAGATAGGCAAGGAATAATTAAAGAAAAAATTTTTAATGTTCAAAGGATACTTATTCAGCTATGCGGAGGAGAACCTATAAGCCTTGAACAAATGCAGAAACAATTTGAGGATAATCGTGCAGAATTAAAAAATTTTAGAGAAGGAGTAGAGAAGAAAATTCAAGTTCTCGGACCAAATCCTTCTTCTAGGGAAGTAAGAGAGCTTTACCGCGGGATTACTCAATAAATAAAGATTTTCTTTAGCCATCTTGCGGAGCAAGCCTTTGACGTCTTAGGCCCTACACCATGTGAATATGCCATGATAGGCTTTGGTTCTCTAGCTAGAGAAGAAATGACTCCTTATTCCGACTTAGAATTTGGCATTCTTATAAAAGAGGACACTCCTCTAAATAAGAAGTATTTTAAGAATCTGACCAATCTACTTCACTTGCTAGTGATCAACTTAGGAGAAACGGTCCTTCCTACTTTAAACATTCCTTGCTTAAAAGCCATTGATTTTTTTGATAGCATTACGCCACGAGGTTTTGCCTTTGATGGGGCGGGAGTAGAAGGAAAAGGCTGTAAAACTCCTTTTGGTAATAGCATAACTTTTGAGCTAATCCAAACTCCTGAAAAGATGGCCCAATATATTGGTAAAGATGATAAAGGCACTTGGTGGCATATGAAAGAGCCTCATCTCCCTATGGAGCTTTTAACCTTTACTTATTTGCTAGGTAGCATTGACTTAACAAGGCAATATAGCCAAAAAGTACAGGAAAAGCTTAACATACCTTATCAAGAAAACCTTGATCTTCGGCAGTACTTGGCCAAGCAACATCTAGTTAACGCTGATATGTTAACCTTCAATCCAGGACTGCAAGATTTAGAAAGACATGGTAGGCTTTTTAAAGTTAAAAATGATTTTTACCGTTTTCCTCATCTCGCTTTAGATCGTTTAGCCCTCCTCAATAAAATAGAAGTCTCAGATACCCTCACTAGAATTGATGAACTAAATAAGCAAAGAATCCTAACTCCAACTGCATCTGAAAAGTTAAAAAATTGGATGGGTATAGCATTATTCATGCGTCTAAAGACTTATTCACATTATCATGCTCAACAAGAGATGATGAACCCGCTGATTAAACCTTTTGGATTTGAAAATCTAGATCTTATTAAAAAACAGTTCGCTTTAGAACCAGGAATATTAAAAAAAAAATTAAAGAAATTTATTGCATTTTTTATTCCTTTTTATCATGCTATGCAGGAGTTTTTATTAGGTAATGAAGCCAGTCTTAAGCTTTCAGATTTAGAAGATAACTCCCCCCAGACACAAGGGGATATAGCAGCGCGGCTTTTTCAATATAAAGAAGCTGAAGATTTTTACCTTCAAGCCTTGGAAGTAGATCTTGAAAATGTAGGTGTGCTAAACGCCTTGGGGATGATCTATCACGAACAACAACAATTAGATGAAGCGTTGGGATGTGTTAATAAAGCACTCGAAATTGACAAAAGGCATATTCATGAAAATCTTCTCAATGTGGTAAGGGATTATAACAATCTAGGACAGATCTATCAAGATCAAGGAAATTTAGAAAAGGCTGTAGAGTGTGCTAATGAAGCTATCAATATATGCGAGAATATGCCTTATGGAAAAAATAGCTATACTATGGCAGGCCTTTACAACAATCTGGCAATGATTTACGAAGCTCAAGGAAACTTAGAGGAAGCGGCTAAGCATGCCAATCAAGCACTCGAGATTGACAAAAAGCTATTTGGTGAAAATCATCCTCATATAGCCACCTGCTATAACAACTTGGGAATGATCTGCGAAACCTTAGGAAAGTTAGAGGATGCGGCTAAACATATCGATCAGGCCTTGGAAATTGACAAAAAGCATTTTGGCGAAATTCATCCCAATGTGGCAATAGGATACAGCAACCTAGCTAAAATCTATAAAGGACAAGGAAATATAGATAAAGCTTTTGAGTATGCCAACCAAGCACTCATGATCAGTCAAAAACTTTTTGGCGAGACACATCCAACTACGGCAACTATGTACAACAATTTAGGACAACTTTGCCAAGCTCAAGGAAAATTAAAAGAGGCATTTGAGTGTGCAAATAAGACACTTAGAATTAATAGCGAAATTTATGGAGAAGATCACCCTACTTTGGCAATAGATTTGTTTAATTTGGCAATGCTCTACGCAGAGCAAGGCAACACAAAGATGGCAAGTAATTATCTCAGTCAAGTCCAACACATCATTACTAGTCTATATAGAAAAGGCAGGGAAATTGCATGAAGATTTAAGTTGACAAAGCAAGGGGTATAATTATCATTCTTTTCCTTAAAAAGGAGGAATGAATGAATACTCATAAACCCAATAGTATTTTTGCTGTATTTAAGGATCTGGAAGATCCAAGGAAGCAAAGAAACCAAATCTATAGTTTGTTTGATATTGTTACAATTAGCATTTTGGCAGTTTTATGCGGTGCAGATGATTGGGCAACCATCCATTTATGGGCATCTTGCAATTTACCTTGGCTGCAAGAGCATGGAATCTGCTTAGCAGGTGTGCCATCGCATAATACTTTAGGAAGATTTTTTCGCTATGTATCTGCATCGAATTTTGAAAGATGTTTTGTACAATGGACCCAAAATATTGCTGGAGCCATTAAAGGCGTGATTGCTATAGATGACAAAACATTAAGAGGTTCGTGTGATATAGCTCGTGAAGGAAAAGCAATTCACATGGTTAGTGCCTTTGCAGCAGAGAATAAGCTAATAC